>CAZENC010000247.1:0-5045 GCA_964513115.1 uncultured Desulfobacteraceae bacterium
GGTCTCTTTCTTTTTGGTTTTTAGTGCTAACTTTAACCATAGAAAGAGGTCATGATTTAAGCAAAATCTTTATAGTCATCACTTTTTGAATGTTATTAAGAATTTACTTAAGATACTGTGCAGCACTGCAAATTAATCGTAGGGTTTAAATCTTTTCTCCAAAATTGAATCTTCATTATTCTTCTATGATAATCGAGGCAGCAATCCGGGCCGCTTTTTCAGGCGGAACACGACATATTTTAAGCCCGCCATCCTCAAGAAACTGATCCCTGTCCACTGGGTCCATGCTATTGTAATCTCTACCCATAATTTTTGGTCGGATGTCACCACACATGGTGCTACCAAATTCCTTTTTAAACTCCTCACAAAATCTCCATGCCATCTTCCTTGTTTTATCGAGTTCTTCTCTTCCCTCTGGGGTATCAGGTGCAGGATCATTGACCTTATCTCTTCCAAATTTTAGCCCCAATGCCATGAGACCGCCTATCACTGCCCCGCATGTTTCTTTTCGACTTGCTATCCCTGGCATAAATACTCCGGCTTTTATAACATCACTGCCTCCACCCAGACTAAATTCCTCATGGAGGGCGACGAGAGTGCCCTGACAACAGCTGCGCGAAACTTCCTCGTAATCTCCCGCCTTCTTTACAACCCGGTTCAAGATTTCTGCTTTTTCGATTCCAGATAACATTCTGTACCTCCTTTTAAATCAAAATAATTCAATTTTGCGTGAACGCCATACAACATCGGCGTTTAGATTGTATTTCAAATTCGGAAAGGCCAAAAAGGGGAGAGAGAGCATTAACCCGATTAGGCGCAAAGTAGATCCATAATCCATCAGTTCCCGGATGTCTCTAAGCCTCTCCAATTCCTGCAGCATATCAAGAAAGCCGTCTGTGGTTTACGGTAACGCTCGGGCGGCGCAATCCCTGAACTTTGGGCAGGAAGCGCTACCTTGCTTAGACGGTTACCTGGTCTTCCTTTGCTCTTAAATGCCCCAATGTGAATATACAGTGCCATAGTGCAGCTTGATTCTGATCTGCTCCAGGTAGCGTTCCATAATATCCTTCCTGGAGCGCCTTTTAAACATTTCTCCCTTTTATCTTATCGTCTTGTTATACTCGGCTCCGGGGGTGATGACGATATTCCAGTATTCGCCGGAACCACTGATGAAACGATAGGTATGGTTCAGCCCGGGAGGAATTCTCACCGCTTTAGGAGACTCAAATTTGTACCACTCATTTCCCAAGAGTACCTCCACTACCAAACCGGAAAAATCAGGCTTACTTCCTTTAAAAATGAAAAGGCTTTCATATTCATGGCTATGTGGCTCAACATGTTGTTCAGGTTGATTTACATTCTCAACAGTCCTCAGAATAGTATAGATACTCCCACCTGAATTATTGTTATGATCCGAAAAAACGTATCTTGTTCCAGGCCCTGCCTTGTGTTTGATTAATTCGTCGGAACTCCTGTCAACCACGTTCAAAATGCATTCTTCCATATGATCTTCCTCCAATGATAGGTTATAACACCATCGGGTGTTATTCGATTTGCTTCGCTACGGCCATGGCCATTTCCATTGTTGTTGAAGACCCACCCATGTCGTAAGTTCTCGTCTTTCCCTCAAGAATCACCCGCTTCATAGCCTGTTCTACGGCATGAGCCCGATTCTGCTCGCCTAACCACTCAAGCATCATGGTTGTTGCGTTAATCATAGCCAGAGGATTGACTTTCCCTAATCCGGCATATTTCGGAGCAGAACCATGGGTGGGTTCAAATATTGCGTACTGATCCCCAATGTTGCCGCTGGCTGAGAATCCGAGCCCACCGATGAGCTGGGCAGCCAGATCTGAAATAATGTCCCCGAAAAGATTTTCAGCAACGATGACATCGTAATTCTCTGGACTTTTCACTAACCACATCGCCATAGCGTCCACATTTGCTATATCGAAATTAACTTCAGGGTACCTTTGCGCAATGCTTTGAGCCTCCCGGATCATCAGGCCACCCGTCTCACGGAGAACATTTCCCTTCTCGACTAATGTGAGTCTCTTTCGGCCAAGCCGTTTGGCATATTCAAATGCTTTTTCCAGTATTCGGCGGCACCCTTTCTTCGTCATGAGACGGAGAGAGACCGCAATGTCATCATCCCGTTCTGAGGAGAATCGCTTCATGGCCGGATTATAAACCTCCATAACTTTCCTCACTTCTGAAGGAAAAGGATGAAACGCCACGCCTGCGTAAAGGCCCTCTGTGTTCTCACGAAAAATGATCAGGTCAATTTCTTCACGATAATTCAAAGGATTCCCATGAAATGCCTTGCATGGGCGGAGATTAACGTAAAGGTCAAACATCTGTCTTAGTGTTACAATAGGACTGCTGTATTTCAACCCTTTTCCGCGCAAGGAAGGAGCGAGCTCTTTATCAGCTTCATCGCCAGTCTTTGAGGTAATCGCACCAAAAAGACATACATCAGTCTCTTTCAATAGCTGAATCGTACGATCGGGTAAGGCATTTCCTTCTTTGCACCAGAACTCCCATCCCACATCTCCGAAACGATAATCGGCATCGAGTTTCAGCTTTTCCAGTACAACCATAGTAGCTTCTGTCACTTCTTTTCCAATTCCATCTCCCTGTAGAACGGCAATCCGATGTTTACCCATGTGTCATCTCCCTTCTTGTTTCTCGGCCACTGCAAGTTTTATCAGCTTTTTTTTAGTGTGGGGAATCAGTCCTCCATCTCGAATAATACCCATCACAAATTCAGGCATTGGTGAAAAGCGGAAGGTTCCTGCCTTGCACCTGAGTTCCCCTTTTTCGGAATCGATATGGACCGTTTCTCCGCTTTCAATTTGATCGACAGCTTCGGGGCATTGAACGAGTGGAAGCCCCGTGTTGATGGAATTTCGAAAGTAAAGGCGGGAAAAGGATTTCCCAACAATAGCTCCGACCCCTGCATACTTCAAACAGGTTGCTGCCTGCTCTCGAGAGCTTCCACAGCCAAAGTTTTTCCCGGCCACAATAATGTCATTCTCTTGCACATTTCGAGCAAAATTAGGATCCAAATTCTCCAAGGCGTGCTTGGCCATTTCGTTTGGATCATTGACCGTGTAGGTATATTTGCCCGGAAAGATGACGTCGGTATTGACATCGTCTCCATACTTCCATGCTTTACCTGCAATAGACATGTGCTTATTCCTTTCTCTTTACAATTTTCTGAAATCTACGGTCTCACCCGCAATGGCCGTTCCAACCACGGTTGCAGGACTTCCCAGATAAATTTCAGCGTCTCGGCTTCCCATCCTGCCCTGAAAATTGCGGTTTGAAGAACTGATGCAAACCTCACCAGGCGCCAACGTTCCCTCATGAGCCCCTAAACATGGGCCACATCCTGGATTCATGATGATAGCCCCAGCCTCCAGAAGTGTGGCCAGATAACCCTAAGCCATGGCTTGACGATAGATATACAACGATGCTGGAAAAACAACAAGCCCCACGACTGGATGCACCAACTTTCCGTTGATCAACTTGGCAGCAATGGCAATATCCTCCAACCGACCATTCACACAGCTCCCCAGAAGAGCCTGATGAATCTTAACGCCAAGCGACTCGGAGACAGGTTTAACATTGTCTACGTTGTGAGGACATGCGATCTGGGGCTCCAGATCACTTACATCGAAGATTAGCTCTGTTTCGTACTTCGCATCAGCGTCTGCTTTAATTACCTCGAATTTACTCCGTGCTCTTGGTTTAAGCCATTCTAAGGTTTTCTCGTCTGTTTCCAAGAATCCATTTTTCGCTCCCATCTCCACACTCATATTTGCGATGGTCATACGACCATCGATTGAAAGACTATCAATGGGAGCGCCATAGAACTCCACTGATTTGTATGACGCCCCGTCTGCCCCGATTTGACCGATGAGGTACAAGATGATGTCCTTCGATACTATTCCCTTCGGGAGCTTACCTTTTAATGTAATTTTTATACTTTCGGGAATTCGGAACCAAATTTTTCCTGTGGCGAAAATCACAGCCATTTCACTCCGGCCAATGCCGGTAGCAAAAGCACCAAATGCTCCGTACGTAGTGGTATGAGAATCACTTCCCACGATAACCTGGCCTGGCAAGGCAAAGCCTTCTTCGGGTAATACCTGATGGCATATTCCTACGTTTACATCGTAAAAATTTGGAATCCGATATTTTTTCACAAACTCCCGCACAATCTTGTGGTTTAATGCATATTGTTCTGTTGGAGCGGGTGTCGCATGATCCAAAACAATCACATGAATATCAGGCTTGAAAACCCTATCTACGCCAATCTCTTTGAATCTCTGAGAGATAGCAGCCGTATTATCATGGGACATGGCCACATCAGGGATCACCTCAACAATTTCACCAACTTTCACATCTCGGTCAAGCTTCTTTGAAAATATCTTCTCTGCAAAGGTCTGACCCATTGCTGTCTCCTTATTGTGAGAGAGTTGATAAACTACAAAAGGATTTCGCTGTTCCCAAAGCGAATCCTATTATCGCCGAAAAAGCAGGAAAATTAACAGGAATAAGACTACCCTTTATTCACTCCGTCAAACCATCCTATGCACAGACAAAAGTTCGGCTCTCTGCGCTTCCCCTCCAGTCATCATTTCTTTGCAAATGGCTAACATAATGATAAAATTCCTTTTGAACTCTTAGGGTGTCTAAGGTCATGCGCAGAAAGTTATACCACTTCTGCAAGACATAGCTCAAATCCACCATTTCCCATCATTAAAAACATTTTAGGGACTCAGACATGAATTCGATTTAAGACAAACAGCTAACCCTCCTTACCTGTAGATTTATTTATCTTTCGCTCCATCCGTCATAGCAAAGAAAAGTTGGATGCCTATAACAAAAAGTCCAAAAACAGCTGCACCAACAATGGCTGCCGTTTGCAAGGTGATATCTCCAAAACGTACAAGCCTCTCCAATCGTTGGATGCCCAGCGCCCCTTAATATCGATCCTAATGAACTTCCCTATACTCTGCAGCTTACAGCAGGGAATT
>CAZENC010000248.1:0-5023 GCA_964513115.1 uncultured Desulfobacteraceae bacterium
ACTTGATAAGCACACGGATATCAACATCCTTGAAATTCATTGTGACGGATCCAGGCCTGGTCCTGTGCATATGTTTCAGTCCGGGTTGTTCTTTTTCCTCAGCGACAGCATTGTTTCCGATGAAAAATATCAAGAAAAACAGTGTTAGCGGAAGAAGCAGCTGCCTGCCTTTGTATCTTTTTAGGCTCATTTTTCTATCCCAACATTTTTGTTTTTTATTTTAAATCCTATCTCCTTCTTACAGGACGTCTCCTTGTTTTCCTCTTTTTGGGCAATTCCTTCTTTTTCTCAGGCCTTACCGGAGCTGTAGTCTCAGTTATATCTTCCATGAATAAAACTTCTTTACCGCCTTCCAGCTCAATAACCACCCGATCCCTCAGAACTTGAACAATACGAGCCTCATGGACAAAATCATTCAAGTAATATAAATCCTCTTTGTTGGTTTTTCCGTCAAGGATTACGGCATATGAATTCCGGTTTTCCCCCACCACCGTGCCCTTTAGTTTAAGGTTAAGTTCTGTAGCCTTTATGGTTTTCTCTTCTTTGACCGGAACAGCCGGTCCGCTTATTGTTGTATCGAATACATCATAACGAACAACTCTTTGATAATCTTGAAATTTTTTTAACTTTCCCGAAGATGCCCCAACTGAACTCGTGGGTTTCTCACGACTGACCTGAGGCAGGCCAGTATTTTGCTTCTTTGATGCCCAGGTCAGGACAATATTTGACGCCACCCAAAGTATGAGTACCGTAAAACAGATATTTATCAGCAGTAGGTATCTTTTCAGGTTCATTTTCCTAATTTAAAATAAATTTTTATTATAAAGATTTTTACTTCAGAAATCAAATATTACAACTTTCCCAAAATCCACCATCAAATTCCCATATTGGTATAAACTATCATGAATTTTAGTTCAAACCTGGGCACCATCAGGGCTTTCCTTTTGGCCCATTGATCCTGTCGACTAACCCCTGACTACTTTGAACTGTTTTCTTCTCAGGGCCCTTTTTAAAATATCAGTAACCGGACTTTCGATTTCTTCCCAGGAGTATGATATTTCCTTTTTTATGATAATTTCTTTGGGTTTGATTGTCATCTTATTGATTCCCGGAATCAACATGATTTCATTTACGATCTGTGCTCCTATAACGCCCAGCTGTTTTTTCAGGTCGTCTTTCAGATCCTTGTTTAGCGGCTTTCTAAAGCGTTCAACACGAGGGGCGGAGATTTCGACAGTCGTAAGAAACGATCTCATTTCGGGATTAGGGTGTTTGTATATCACGATTTCCGGATTTTGCATTCTTTATTCCTTAACTTTATTGTTGTGATCTTACAAGTTTCCATGTAAATTTCAAGAGCGTATGAACTTCGGATATTAGCAATCGCCCTTTTTAAAGCTCTCCAATATAAGTGTTCATACTATCAGGATCATAATAAACCTAATACAAAGGAAAAACTATAAAACTATTGAGGAGGAATGTTAAACTATGGAGATAAAAACCTTAGGAGTTGTTGGTGCTGGGCAGATGGGTTCGGGAATAGCACAGGTTGCCGCGGCCAGCGGATTATCCGTGGTTATGAACGACATCGGGAATGAATTCGTGGAAAACGGCTTTTCTGCCATTGAAAAGAGTCTTGGTCGTTTGGTCAAAAAAGAAAAGATCACAAAAGAAAATCAAAAGGCCATATTGGACAGAATTGAGGGCTCCACATCAATTAAGGATATGGTAAAGGCTGATTTTGTGGTTGAGGCCGCTACGGAAAATGAGGGCCTTAAGCTGCAAATCTTCAAGGATCTTGATGAAAGCTGTAAGGAGGGTGCCATACTTTCTTCTAATACATCTTCCATCTCTATTACGAAAATCGCTGCCGCTACAAAAAGGCCCGAAAAGGTAATCGGCATGCATTTCATGAACCCTGTTCCCATGATGAAACTCGTGGAAATCATAAATGGTCTTGCAACATTAGAAGACACCTTTCAAGTAACGAATGACCTTGCCTTTAAGATGGGAAAGACGCCGGTTCCTGCCAACGACTTTCCGGGTTTTATAGCCAACAGGATACTGATGCCAATGATCAACGAGGCTGTTTATGCACTTTTTGAGGGAGTTGGTACGGCAGAGGATATAGATCAGATTATGAAATTGGGGATGAATCATCCAATGGGTCCGCTGTCACTGGCCGACCTGATTGGTCTGGATACTTGCCTGGCCATCATGGAAGTGCTGCACAAGGGATTGGGCGACAGCAAGTACAGGCCCTGTCCCCTTTTGAAGAAATATGTCGACGCAGGATGGTTCGGCAGGAAGACAGGCAAGGGGTTCTACGACTATTGAGGTTTTGCGGGTCTGTTTAGTAGTTAGACTGCCCATATTGATTTTCAATAGTTTGCAAATCCCAGAGCTTTGTAGTATGTTAAAATTAAAAAATTAAGGCTCATCTTCGAATTAATTGATGATTCCTATGGGGATTCAAGGGGTCTAAGGATTTAAAGAGAAGACCAAAAATTAATTAGCCCAAGTCCACCGGTCGTCTTCAGAGGCTTGCAAGGGCATGAAATTTGGGGGAAAAGCTCATGGCAAAACTATTGATTGTTGATGATGAAGAGCATATCCGCTACCTCTACTCAGAAGAATTAAGTGAGGCGGGCTATGAAGTTATTACCGCCGACAGCGGTAATAGACTGTTGGAAAAAATCGAGAAAGAAAAACCCGATTTAGTCGTACTGGATATCAAGATGGTTGATTATAACGGGTTGGATTTATTGCAGGATATCCGGAATAAGTTTTACAACCTGCCCGTTGTTCTATGCACGGCCTATGATACGTTTAAAGAGGACATGAAATCTATTGCCGCGGATTTTTATGTAATAAAATCTTTTGATCTGACAGAGCTCAAAACCAAGATCGCCATGGCCTTAGAGGCAAGTAGTGAGACGGAAGCGTGAAAGGTTTCATGCCTACTCACGGTATCCAACCGGCAAGATAATAAGCGGTTCGTGATTTTTATAGACGCCTGCCGATCTGGCCACTTTTCCGTCATCAAATGCACCCACGATTCCTGCTGAAAGCCCCAGAGTCTGGCACTGCAAAAAGATATTCTGGCTTATATGTCCTATCTCCATAAGTGCATATCGGACACCCCTATCGCCATATTTACATGTGATTCGCCGATATTCGGCCGTTATAACAAAAAGCACCGGCGCCCCCGCCATCCACATTTGACTTAAAGATGCAATTGCCAAGTCATTTCTCCTGTCTCCTTCAGCAACCTTCGTGACAGAATGGTGCTTGGGCTGGTAATGATAAACACCGGCGACCAAATCCTCAATGCAATTATTCCCCGCCACTGCATAGACATCCGCAGGATAGAGGGCTCCCCCGGACGGTGAAGACCTTCTGAAACCCCTATCCTCTGTAATCCCCTGGGCAGACCAAAGAATCTGGGAAAACTGCTGCTTGCTAATTGCCACGTTCCCGAATGACCTTATAGTCCTTCTTTGCTTAATAGCCTTTTCCAAAGACACAGTCCCGTCTTGAACTGGAGGATCTATACTCATGACTGTTTCCTTTTTTCTAAACGGTTTATTACCTTTTGCTGAAGCATTATCGGCCTTAAAAGGTAAAACGGCTGAAAAAACCAATCCCGCCATGGCGGCTATCTGACACACCTGTCGCCTGTTGAGGGAGGTATTCCTTATCATGATATCAAACAGCCCTGACAAGTGTTTTGTTTTATTTATGTAAGACATTTAATTTATGATGAGAGTACTAGAGAACAGACTCCCCTGTAAGGCCAACAATCTTCAGGGTGCAATAAGCACCTGATCACCAAATCGTTCCAACAGGGCCTCTGAAAGGACTTCCATTGCCTTCCGGTCTTCCAGTTCTACCATAAGCTCGCCCTTATCCCCAACAACCAAACTGCCATGCGTTTCAACCACCTCAGCAACCTCTTCAGGTTCAACTGTCCACCAGCCTCGTGTCCTGAGCAGCAATTCCTTTCCTTTCAGCCGCCTCGGAGTTACTAAATCTATTCTTCGAAACCAGGCATCCCAGCCGATCTGCGCCGGTTCCCTCAGGACTGGGCTCACCGGATCATGGTATATACGACAACGACCAAACAGCCTTAACTGAATCACGGCAGAGCCTCTCTTATCAGCGATATTAGATTTTCATCATGGGGGAGGCCCTCTTCGGCAACCTCAATGCCCACCATACCGAGCGAACGCGCCAGGCAGTAAGCGTAAAGCCTTGCGGCTCCTTCTTCAACCGGTTCCAACCCCCTTTCAGAAGCAAGACGCCGCGTCCGCTCGAACATATCCCTCGCTGCCTCCCGGACCTGCCTCAGCCTGCCGTCAAAAAAGGAGATCTCTGATTGTTCCAGCATGGCTATGTAAGACTTTTCCATGCGTGAAAACACTTTTCGCATCATTTGCACAGAGGGATCGCAGCCCCATTCATCTCTCTCGGTCATTATATTGCATCCTCTTCATTTTAAATACTCTACGACCTTATTATTTTCAGAATACCACAAGTCCTTCAGCTTTTGAAGTGTCTGATAAAAATTTACCATTTTAGCCAACTCATCCGGAAAACATTCGCTTATTTCTATCGTTGTCTTATCAAATATGTTATATTTATTATCATCAATCCTAACTGAACGAACAACATCTAAAAACTTACACAAGGTTTCGGCTCGTTTGCATATGCAGTACAGGACGCCACCACTCGTGCCCTCGGCCTTGAAACTTCAGGGTCAAGAGCTTCAATAAGAACTTCCGCACATTATTGAAACAACAGAAATCCTGCGATCTAATGAAAATCAAAAACATTAACCGACGACATTTTATCACAAAACTTTTCGAGCTAATTAAGATAGCCGTTATATTTAACCTTTTCCCGTTAGCAAAATTCAGAAAGGCCGCCGATGCTTCGATAAGCGAAGAATCAGTTGGCAGATATCCTGGCCTTACTCTCAGGCAAATCGCATCCGGAAAAGTCCATCACGGAAATGGTCGTT
>CAZENC010000249.1:0-5006 GCA_964513115.1 uncultured Desulfobacteraceae bacterium
ATCATTCTTATTAATGGGTGCAAATTACCTTTTTCCGGCGTCATCAGCCTTTGGACCTGGGCCCAGGAACTCAATTCCTGAAAAACGCTGTACTTCCCCAATCCCGTCATTATCTGCCCCTGAACGGGCGAAAAAATACAATCTCGCAATCTTGACAACGTCGTAAAAGGCAGAAAGTACCCGTTTTCGTCATTCCCGCGGAGGCGGGAATCCAGTAATATCAGATATTTTTTGACCCCCGCTCCCAGCCTGCTCGGGGGAAATCTTCATGGGAGTGACGGCCTTGAAGACTTTTTACGAAATCATCAATCTTAAAAGAGAAATTGCGTCTGTCGAGAAATGACATTCTATATTTGCTTTTTTTGGGCAAGAATTTCCTTTATTTTATTTGCCCGGTCATTAAATCTTTCCGCTTCATTTTCCTTTCCCATCTTACTGCAACATCTCGCCAGGTTTTCTAACGCGGTTGCCACGCTGGCATGATTTTTCCCAAAAGCCTCCTCTTGAATCGCCAACGATTCCTTGTAACAGGCTTCGGCTTCGGCATATTTGTCTCGGGACATATAGATTTTTGCCAGAATCTCCAAAGAACTCGTCACATAAGGGTCCTTGCCCCCTATAGATTTGCGATATATTTCTAT
Source organism: uncultured Desulfobacteraceae bacterium (assembly GCA_964513115.1). GTDB lineage: Bacteria > Desulfobacterota > DSM-4660 > Desulfatiglandales > Desulfatiglandaceae > JAFDHL01. Next base: position 642 of record CAZENC010000249.1, read on the forward strand.
TGCCCGCTTTATCAAGATGTCAGCCTCGGCATACCTTCCTTGTGAATGATAAAATAGGGCCAGGCTGTTCAGGTGGGCTCCAAGCTCGGGATGATTCTTACCAAAGGCATCCTCATTTATTTTTAGCGCCCTTTTATAAAGAACCTCAGCTTCCGAATATTTTGCCTGGAGTTCATAAAGGCCGGCCAGATTGTGCAAACATAAAGTAACCTGGGGGTGTTCCGGACCGAAGGCCTTTTCTATTAATTTCAGGGCTTTTTTGTGAAAGAATTCCGCCTCCGCATATTTTCCCTGGTTTGTGTAATTCGCACCTAAATTGCTCATGGATATGGCCACATTCATGTGTTCCGGGCCAAAGACTTTTTTTGCCATTGCTAAAGACTTCTTGTAGAGTGGCTGGGACTCGGTATATTTACCCTGTTGGTCATAAAGGAACGCAAGATGATTTATCGATCTCCCCAGATTTGGATGCGGGTTCCCAAATGTCTTTTCTGCAATTTCCAGTGCCTTTTCGGCTAATTTGGCTGCCTCAGGATAGCGCTCCTGCTGATAAAGAATTTCAGATTTTAGCATTAGTTCCTTCCATAATGCCTCTTGCGCTTCTGCGAGCATAGGGGGCAAAACGGCCAATACCACCAGCAATAGTGCTTTTAATAATCTCATTTTTGATCCCCTATTACCTTTGAATGGTTTATGTTTGATAAATTCAGTTTTTTATTGCTTAAAAGAAAATTTAAGGTTAATTTATATAATTAATTCTTAATTAAATTTTTGATCCTCGTTTCCTGATTCGACCCTCCAATCTGAAGCTGCGAGGAACCGGTGTCGGTCATAATTCTGCACTTCAACGTGATTTGGCTCCCTGGTAAATACTCCATAGTTTTCGTGAGAATGTTAAAATAATTAAGGACCGCATCACGGTGTGAACCGTGAAACTTTTTTCAATCTCATCCATGAGACCGCAAAGTGCGTAATCCCTGCCTGGACCCCGTGGAGTCTAAGAAATGGCAGAAAATGAGCTCATAAGAATCGACCTGGATCAATTCAAGCTGCACGTCAAAATCCCAAACAAAACAGAATTGAGCCTTCATTTCGATTCGCCGTCTCGAAGGTTTTACCTTGCCGTGACGGCGTTTGTTGTCAGCGAAATGCAAAGGCTTGGACGCATTACATCCATACCCCTGGAAGAACACGCCCAACTGCTCGAATTGCTCAACGAAACCGTTGGCGGTTCCGCAGGCTCGTCAAAGAGGGAACATTTACTGCCGAGGATTTACAAGAAATGGAAAGGCGCCCTCCCCGATCTTGCGGACGCCCCGCTTTTCAGGGTCATGGGAAGGAAAAAGGGGTATGACGATGGCATTGGAAAGACATATAGCTTTACCGAAGAGGAGAAAGACCTCTGGGCCAATCTTTTTGAATACAAGGGGAGCGGAGCAAAGGTCAGGTTGCGGTTTTCGGTGGATAAGTTGGGGGCAGGTTTAGATGACGTGGTTATCACCTACAGGGAAGACGTCGATCTTTCAGGCGAAAGTGCTTGGGACAGGTTTATAGCCGGTCTCAAAACAGAGGTGAGGGAAAGGGAGGCGGGTGCTGGAATTTCTGAAGGGCCGAGAACCGATGTCATTGGTCCGAAGAAAAGGGGACCTGCCGGCCCCAAAGCATGGCTGAGGTTCGCTGTTGCTGCAATTGTGTTAGTCGCAATTATCGGAGGTGTCTGGAATTTTTTTATCCGTGAACCGCCCCCGCCAATGGAGGTCGCATCTGTGGAAAGGATGGCGTTTCCTCTTCCTGACAAGCCCTCCATTGCCGTGCTGCCTTTCGTCAACATGAGTGACGATCCCAAGCAGGAATATTTCAGCGACGGGATCACCGAAGAGATTATCACCGGGCTTTCCAAGGTGCCGAGGCTGTTTGTCATTGCCCGAAATTCCACGTTCACCTACAAGGGCAAACCGGTGAAAGTACAGCAGGTTGCCGAAGATCTCGGGGTGCGTTATGTGCTGGAGGGCAGTGTCCGTAAAGCGAAAGACAGGGTCCGGATCACGGCACAACTTGCAGATGCCACAACCGGGAAGCACCTGTGGGCGGAAAAATACGACCGGGATATCAAAGACATATTTGCGTTACAGGATGAGATTACATTGAAGGTAGTGGCAGCCATACAGGTGACGCTGACAGAGGGCGAGCAGGCCCTTATAGTGGCGCGGGGCACGGACAAATTCGAGGCGTATGAAAAGTTCTTGCAAGGCATTGAGTATGCTAAGCGCTTTAATAGAGAGGGGATTCTTCTGGCTCGCAAAATGGCAAAGGAAGCTATTGCCCTGGATCCTAACTATCCCAGGGGATACAGGCTTCTTGCTACGACCCACTGGATTGATGTGCGGCTTGGCATCAGTATGTCTCCTAAGCAGTCTTTGGCTAAGGCCGCTGAATTGAATCAAAAAGTCATTGCAATGGACCCTTCCGATGCTGTTGCTCACGCCTTCCTGGGAATGGTGTATACGTTAATGAGACAACATGAAAAGGGGATTGCCGAAGTGGAGAAGGCTGTCGCTCTCAATCCCAATGCAGCAGACGCTCAATGTTTTTTCGGATTTATTTTACATTATAACGGTAGGCATAAAGAAGCCATTGAGGCGATCAAGAAGGCAATCCGTCTCAACCCTTTCCCTCCGAACTGGTACTGGCATTGCTTAGGATTTGCCTATTGCCAAGCAGGGATGTATGAAGAGGCGGTTGCAGCATGTAAGAAGGCGCTCCGTGTTAAGCCCGATAATCTGCCTGCCCGTCTTCGCCTTGCCGCCACTTATAGTCTGCTGGGCCGTGAAGAGGAGGCCCGGGCGCAAGCCGCAGAAATCCTCAGGATAGACCCCAAATTCTCTGTCAAGCGTTTTGCAAGGGGACAGCCCTACAAAAACCAATCAGATACTGAGCTCTTCATTAACGCGCTGCGTAAAGCTGGACTGCCCGAGACCCCACCATTACCACTTCCTGACAAGCCCTCCATTGCCGTGCTGCCCTTTGTCAACATGAGCGGGGATCCTAAGCAGGAATATTTCAGTGATGGGATAACGGAGGAAATCATTACCGCCCTTACAAAGGTTCCGAAGCTGTTTGTGATTGCCCGCCACTCCTCATTTACATACAAGGGGAAGCCTATATGGGTGCCGACGGTGGGGAAAGAGTTGGGCGTGAGGTACGTGTTGGAGGGAAGCGTGCGCAGGGCAAACAACACGCTGCGAATAACCGCACAGCTCATAGATGCCAAAATCAACCAACATCTATGGGCCGAGCGCTATGACCGTGCGATGAAAGATATTTTTGCTGTTCAGGATGAGATCACCAAAAAGATCATCACGGCCCTGCAGGTTGAGTTGACGGAAGGGGAGCAGGCACGCATATATGCGAAAGGTACGCATAACCTGGAGGCCTATTTAATACTCCTAAAAGGCCGTGAACAATTGAACCGGTTCAACAAAGAGGGTAATGCTCTTGCACGTCAGACCATAGAACAAGCAATAGCCCTTGATCCCCAGTATGCCATAGCTTACAAGCTCCTGGCCATGACCCATTTAAGGGATGTGATTCTCAGAGCAGCAAGTACCCCTAAGAAATCAATAGCCAAATCCATAGAACTCACAAAAAAGGCAATCACTCTGGATGAATCATTGGCTGAGGCCTATGGCTTTTTGGGCGTCCTTTTAGGTACGGCAAAGCAGCATGAAAAGGCAGTTGCCGCAGCCGAGCGAGCTGTCGCGCTCAATCCCAATTCGGCTACAGTCTATATGCATTTGGGTGGCGCTCTTAACTATTCTGCGGGGGTGCACGAAGAGGCTATTGCCGCTTTCAAAAAGGCAATACGCTTCAACCCTATCCCTCCGCTCGACTATCTCCTGTGGCTAGCCATCGCCTGTCGAGATGCGGGCCGGTATGAGCAGGCAATTGAAACCTGCAAGAAAATAGTCCAACAAGAGCCCGATTATTTACTTGCCCACACATGCCTTGCTTCGTGTTATGCCCTGATGGACAGAGGTGAAGAGGCCCGTGCCGAGGCTGCAGAAGTTTTCAGGATAGATCCCAAGTTTTCTGTTGATTATCTTGTCAAGATAGCACCATACAAATATGAGGTTGATCGAAAGCGCTTGAGGGATTCGCTTGTAAAGGCGGGGCTGAAGTGAAAGAAGATAAGAACGCAATTTTTCACTTCCCATTCGGATCCTTGGACCCTCTTCTCCATCTAAATTCGAGAAGAACCAAAAGTATAAATAAATTCTTGCACAATTTTCTGTGCATCTATGTGCCTCTATGCACATTTTTCTGTGCATTAAATCAAAATTTGCTTAAATTTTGTTAAAATGTCTT
>CAZENC010000250.1:0-4989 GCA_964513115.1 uncultured Desulfobacteraceae bacterium
GACTGGTTGCGCCTTGCCCAGGCGCCACTATTTTTGCACGGCTGAAGCAGGATAGATATTTATTGGTAAAAAAAGACTAGTGTAATGTCCCAAAAGCAAATTAGAAAAATCAATCAGGCTGTCTGATCGTTTTCTTGTCTTTAAATTGGAAAATTCCAAGCACGAAATGCGAAATTCGAAACAATATCTAATGACAAAAATTCAAATGTCCTAAACAAGATGCTTTGTCCCTTGTGCCTCCATTTTTTTGTTTTTGTCATTGAAATATTTGATATTCGGAATTGTTTTGGATTTCGATATTTGATATTCGGATTTAAAATTTTAAACGGAGTTTTTCGAGACACAAAACCTGGCTAAATTATTTAAGTTATTTCTGAAACGCAACAGTAGTATTGTGGTTGTTCGGGAGCCGGAATTGTTGTGATTAAAAAACAACAAGGAGTATTGGCAAAATGGAAAACTTTCTTAAGAGATTTGATCAGTGTTTTCTTTCGAATACTGATCCTTTACTTGGTTCCATTATTCATATCCTGGCCATATTAGCACTGGCCGTCATAGCCTGGTGGTCTTTTAATGTGGTGATCAGGAGATTTGAAAAAAAATATCGTGCCCGGCCCTTCTTTGAAAAAAGTGAGCGCATTTTTGCTATCATAAAACGGGCAGGACACTATTCCATCCTGATTCTCGTCGGCATTGGATTAATCAACCTGTATCAGGCGACCATTGTAGAAAGAATTTTTTATGCATTCATGATTATTCTCCTTTCCTCATTTGCTAACAGCATCTTAGGCAGTCTTTTACCTTACCTTGAGAGCAAACTCGCCGAAAAAACAGAGACCTCCCTGGATGATGTGATTCTCGGTCTGTTCAAGAAGTTTTCAGGCGTGATAATATATGTAACGGGAATTATTCTGGCGCTTGATGTGCTGGGGTTGAATATCATGCCATTTGTCGCCGGGGCCGGCGTGGCGGGTATTGCCATCGGTTTTGCAGCCAAAGACACGCTTTCAAACCTTATTGCCGGTGTCCTTTTGATCATAGACCGGCCTTTTGAGGTGGGGGACCGCATTGAAATCTGGACGGCACCAGCAAACTCGGCCACCTGGGGAGATGTTATTGATATCGGACTCAGGGCCACCAAGATCCGGACCACAGATAATATTGTGATCGTTATTCCCAATAACGAAATAATGAAGAGGGATATTATCAATTATACCACCATCACTGATGAGATCAGGGTTCGGATACCAATCGGCATTGCCTATGACGCGGATGTGAAAAAGGCAAAGGAGATCATTAAAAATATCAGCCTGGAATTGGATTGGGTTATGCATGACCCGGCACCGAAAGTTGTGGTAAGGAGCTTTGGAGATTCTGCCGTTAATCTTCAGGCAAGGGTATGGATCAAAGAACCCCGGAAAAGGATAGACACCATTTCCTATATTACCGACCGTGTGAAAGAGGTGTTCGAACAGGAAGGGATAGAGATCCCCTTCCCAAAGAGAGACATTTATATCAAAAGGGAGACATCGTGACGATAAAGGGTTATGGGGCCCCTTTTCAAGAGCGGCATATGCTGATATTATTTTATGGAACCGCTAGTGAAGCTGTGGGTGATTGGTCTAGGCTTACCCTATTTATGAGGCAGCTTGTCATTGAGGCCTTTTCTTCGATTCCGAGCCTCCCGGCCTGGTCTTTTCTACGACTTATCTACGGGGGAGCTTTGCCCCCTCCGCATTCCCCTCGACGCGCTCGGGGCTGCGGTTTCCCCCGCTGATAAGTCGTGAAACCGACGGCGGCCTTCCGCCAGTCACTCAGAAAGGGCCTCAAGGCCACGCTTAATCTAACCTGCCATAGGCGGATGAAAAAAGCAAAACCTGTGATGCGACTTTTGAAAAGAAACCCCCATGGCCCTATAGTATAAGGTATAATCCAAGACTGATTTTTTTAGATGCGAAAATATTACGTCAATGCCGGCTTCTGGTATTAGGTAGAGGCCAACTGTGTAATTGCCATGACTCGCAAAGATTATCTTATTACCCAAAAACAGAAAGGCAGACATATTTTCGGTGTCTTTCCGGCACAGTATCCCAGGGAGCTTCTGTGGGCCATGAATGTGGTGCCGGCAGAGATCTGGGATCCGCCCGAAGAGATTACTGCCGCAAACGCTCATCTGCAGCCCTATATCTGTTCAGTGGTCAAATCCGGTTTGGAACTGGTTCTTAGAGGTAAATGCGATTTTTTGGATGGATTTCTGTTCCCGCATACCTGTGATTCCATTCAGAATATTGCCTCGGTGATATATGATTATATAAAGGCGGATAAGCCCTGCTATTTTTTTTACCATCCAAAGAATCCTTACGGGAAGGCCGCCAGGGATTATTATATTGAGGAATTGAAGAACCTGATGCATTCGCTTGAAAGGCAACTCGGCCCCCTGAAACCTAATGCGCTCAAACAACGAATACGGCAGGGGCACAAGGTTTCAAGCCTTTTTGGTGAGGTTTACGATTTAATGGCAAAAGGCGAGCTGGATGTTGGAAATGAGGAGTCCTACAGACAGATTCGGCGCGGCGAATATCTCTTCCCTGATGATCTGATTCCTGAGCTTGAAGGATTTCTGGCCAGGAATAAGGGAAAAGGAAGAAAAAATTTAATGCCTGTGATCCTAAGCGGCGTTCTGCCTAATCCACCGGAGATTCTCACACTGCTCGACACATTAGGGGTGCGCGTGGCACATGACGATCTCTTGATCGGCAGCAGACGTCTTCTAGTGCCCCCAAGCAATCTGAAAGACCCATTAGAACAGCTTGCAGAGAGCTATTTTGGAATGCCACCCTGTTCAACCAGGGGGGCTTCCATCACAAAAAGAAGGGAATATCTGTTTCGTCTGATCGACGCGACAGAGGCAAAAGGCGTTATTTTTAATGTGGTCAAGTTCTGCGAGCCCGAGTGGTTTGACGTTCCCAATCTGATTCAAGAAATAAAAAAGAAGGGCATCCCAACCCTTGTCCTTGATACAGAGGTGAACCAGGGCCTTTCAGGCCAGATGAAAACCAGGGTAGAAGCCTTTGTCGAGATGATTACATGAGGTGATTTATGTCCGCTGTACAAAAGGCCCGTTACAATTTCATGAAGGATCTGGGCGCCCCCGTACTCATGTGGCTGAGGCAGATGCAGAGGAAAAGACGGCCCTACAAGCCGAATCCCTACCTCGGCCCTCCTTTGAAATGTTCAGGGCGCCTGAAAGAGATAATGATGCGCCACTATTATTTATCGCGTTTTTCAAAAGGGGCCAAACCGGTGGCATGGGTGACCAGCGGGGCGCCTGTGGAGCTTCTTCGGGCCTTTGATTTTTATACGGTTTATCCGGAAAACCATGGCGCTCTGTGTGGTGCACAGAAAGCGGGCCCCGAGATTTGCAGCGAGGCCGAAAAGAAGGGATATCATCCGGATCTTTGCTCCTATGCTCGCATCGATCTGGGCCATGCCTTTTCAGGCAAAACGCCGGCCGGTCGTTTGCCCAGACCGGACCTTCTTTTTTGCTGCGATAATATCTGCCAGACAGTGCTTTACTGGTACAAGGAGCTGGCTCACTATTGGGATATACCATTGATCATTTTTGACACACCATACAACTACAGGGATATCCGCGAGAAGGACATTGAATATATGACCCGTCAATTCGAGGAGATGATTCCCCAGCTGGAAAGGATTTCCGGGAAAAAGTATTCTCATGACCGATTCAAAAAGATCATAGGCATTGCAAGGGAATCAGCATCTATGTGGGGAAATGTGCTTACTACAATGAAGCACAGGCCGGCCCCCATGACCATTTTTGATGCCTTTGTGCATCTCGCCCCTATAGTCTCCTTACGAGGTCTTCCGGTAGCTCTGGATTACTACCGTCTACTCTTGAATGAACTGGAAGAGCGAATAGAAAAAGGTATCGGGGCCGTCAAAAATGAACGCAAGAGGCTAATGTGGGACAACATCGCCGTGTGGTTCAATCTGAGGGACTGGTCCCTTCTATTTGCTGAAAGGGGCATGAATTTCGTTGCGGCCACTTACACCAATGCCTGGGCAGAGACCATCCATTACCTTGACGACAGGACCCCGTTTGAATCCATGGCAAGGGCATACAGCCTGGTTGTTCTGAATAACAATCTCAATAGTCGCCTAAAGCTTATGGATCAAATGATCCGCGATTACAGGGTTGACGGCCTGGTTATGCTTGCGCTTCGGAGCTGCAAGCCCTATTCGGTCGGTCAATATGACTTAAGAAGGCTGCTGGGGGAACGTCTGGGGATAAAATCGGTGGTTATTGAATCGGATATGACGGATTTTCGGGCCTATTCAGAGGAGCAGACGCGCACCAGGCTGGAGGCCTTTTTTGAGGCGCTGGAGAGTTAGGATCGAAGCATTACCACAGTCGCAAATCTTCCTGTTTTCCCTTCGGCTCGATATGAATAAAACAGGTCAGTCCTGCAGCGGGTGCATATCCCGGAAACTTCGATATTTTCCCGTTTGAGTCCGGCTCTTAGGAGCTGCCAGCAACTGATAGCCCACAGGTCAAAGTAGTTTTCCCGCACAAGGAAAGTCTCAAAATGTCCGGGGAATATATCTTTATGGCTTACAAACTCAGCGCAACAGGGACCGAGTGAAGGCCCGATAGCCGCAAGCAGATCTGAAGGTCTGCAACCGAAATCCCTTGTCATGCTGATTACGACATTTCCCAGGATATTCCGCAAATTACCCCGCCAGCCGCAGTGAACATTGGCTATTACCTTTTTTTCCGGGTCAAAGATAATAACTCCCTGGCAATCTGCCTGTTTTACCATGAGTGCAATATGTGGCATGTTCGTTATCATGGCATCGGCCGAGGGAATACCGGTGTGGGAACCAAAATAATCTTTACGAAGAATTACTATGTCTTCCCCATGTTCCTGGGTCATAAACATCAGTTGTTCGGCCTTGATGGCCTTTTTG
>CAZENC010000251.1:0-4965 GCA_964513115.1 uncultured Desulfobacteraceae bacterium
ATGGGCAGGGCCCTGGTTCGTCGGCCAAGGCTTTTCCTTCTCGATGAGCCTTTGAGTAACCTGGATGCCCGCCTTCGGGCCAATGTCCGGCTTGAACTTAAACGTTTGCACCGCCAGATCCGGGGAACCATTTTATACGTCACCCACGATCAGGTGGAGGCTATGACACTCGGGGACAGGGTGGCGGTTATGCGCCACGGAAAATTGCACCAGATAGATAGGCCGGAGGTAATTTACTCCCATCCTGAAGACACGTTCGTGGCCACCTTTATCGGATCGCCGGAGATCAACCTATGTCATGGAAGCATTGTTCGCAAAGACGGACGCCTGAATTTCAAGGGGCCGGGATTTTTCTTGGATCTCGAAGGATATCAACTAAAGGTGGAGGAGGGTGAGGCGGAAGTGGGCATTCGTCCCGAGGACATTGGAATAGGAGAGGCCGGAACCACGGCCCTGAAAGCCACGGTGGAGATGATCAGTGACGTGGGCTCGGAAAAATATGTTCACGCCCGTCTCGGCCGGGAGAGAATGACAATCCGCTGCCCCAAGGACGTTGTCTTTCAACCGGGTGAGATCATTCACCTGGCAATCGATCCCGGCCGGGTTCACATTTTTCATAAAGGCCTCCGGATATAATCTCCTTTCAAGAGCATGCTTGCCCCTTCTTGTGCTTTTAGATATCATGATGCCCATCAAAATGCGGAACAGGCATCAGAAGAAGCGAAGGCTCCCGACCATTTTGATTTCGGGGGTACGGAAATCGACGGACTCCAGTACAGGCTGAGGAAAGGTGGAAAGACTTTTGAGCTTTCAGGCAGGGAACTCAAGCTTCTTCAGTTTTTCCATGCACGGTGTTGGATACAGGTATGAGACCCTTTGAGTTATCGCCGTTATTTTAAGCTGCGAAAACTCGATCTCGGGGCGAAGATTAGACCAGTGTGGAGGCAGGAACAATGGCAGAAAATGAATGGCACGCGGCACGGATCCGCGTACGATACAAGGACACAGACCGTATGGGAGTGGTATATTATGGGAATTACCTTACATTTTTCGAGGTGGGCCGTGCCGAGCTCATGCGCGACCTGGGATTTCCCTATGCCGAGGTAGAAGCGGACGGGTATATTCTGGTTGTCACAGAGGCGAACGCAAAGTACCATGCCAATGTGGGGTATGATTCGGAAGTAACTGTAAAGACGAAGATTGCCAAAGTAAAAAACGCAAGTATACGCTTTAACTATGAAGTAGTCGATGACGCAGGCAAGCTGCTCGTAAGCGGGCACACGGTCCATGCCTGCCTGAACTCGGATCTCAGACCCGTGAGAATGCCGCCCGACCTTAAAGAGGTCATCAATAAAAGCATCTGATCAGAAAACAAGTGCGGGTGAAAAGCGTTCCGCGGAGTGACTATCGATCGGAAGGAGAAAAAAATGGGAGTACTCGACAGAATTTTAGGCCCGATGGTTGTTTTCGCCATATTGCTCCTGTTTTGTGGTTGCTCGACGGTCACAATGAGTCAACCCCTGTCCGAAGATCCAAAGCCGCTGGATCAAGAAAGGTTTGAGGGAACGTGGATTGTAAACGGAGGGGCCCTGACTGTAAGATTCGCAGAAAACGGAATAGCAAAGTTCGCGTCAGTCGACTGGAAGGACGGTGAGTTTCAACTTGTTAGAGGTGAAATGATCGTAACTCACGGCTTGAACCGGCGTTTCTTGTCCTTGCGTATTGAGGAGGATGGACAGTGGATGGACAGCTACCTACTTCTTCAGTACCGGTTCACGGACGATGGGGACCTTTTGGTTTGGGAGCCGAGCTACGAGGCATTTGAGGAAGCCATTAACAGAGGAGCGTTGCAGGGAGCCATACGGAAACAGAAGTACTCGGAGAATATTGCCATAACCTCTGATCCACAGGTGCTTCTGGGTTTTATTGATGCTCGTGAAGAAACGGGACTCTTTGAATATGAGGAGCCCAACCTGTTCAAGAGGGTGGGATCAAACGCAGACTAGTGACTGCCATACGAAATGAAGGATTTCAGTATAAATAATAGACAATAATATCCGATCACCATAACCCCTCACTTTTTTACTTGTTCTTTCTTAACCCACAGATTGTTATGAGGAACCTATATTTATAGTGCCCAGGCAACGGCTTATGGCGCAAGCCGTTAGAAAGGTGTGATAGATGTATCAAGATGAAATTTTAAAAGATCTGTTTTTTATAGAGAGAGGGTATCTAAACAGCAACCACTTCGTTTATCGATCAAAAGCTCCGGTTCTCATTGATACGGGTTATGTTGCCGACTTTAATGAAACGGCCAGGCTGATAACCGGATTGGGGATAAGCATTTCGGATGTTTCCGCAATTATCAGTACCCACTCCCATTGCGATCACATAGGTGGCAACAAAGCTATTCAAGAGGCGTCCGGGTGCGACATCGCTTTGCACAAGGTTGGGAAATACTTCATTGACAGTCTGGATGATTGGTCGACCTGGTGGAGATACTATAGCCAGCAAGCTGATTTTTTTAATTGCACACAAAGTCTGGAAGATGGCCAGATTATCGGAGTGGGGCCTTATGAATTTCAGGTCATTTATACACCCGGCCATGCTTCCGACGGAATTGTGCTTTACAACAGAAAAGAAAAAATCCTCATATCTTCTGATACGCTCTGGGAAAACGATATGGCAGTGATAACAATGCGTGTTGAAGGGAGCAAGGCCCTGTTTCATATGCAGGAATCCCTTCAAAAACTTGAATCCCTTGATGTAAAAATGGTATATCCCGGCCACGGCCGCCCATTTTCCAATATTAAAGAGGCCATATCGAAAAGCAAAGAAAAGATTGAAGGATATTTTAACCACCCAGAGGAAATTGGCGATGATCTAATAAAAAAGATCATGATCTTTACGCTTTTGATGAAAAAAGCTATTGGTGAAAAAGCACTTTTCCCGTACCTCATGGATACTTATTGGTTTAGAGAAACAATTGATCTGTATTTCAACGGCGAATATGAGTTGAAGTATAATGAGATCATAAGAACTTTCCATAAAAGAGGGATCATAAGGCGGAAAAATGGAAACCTGTTTACAATAGTAAAGCCTTGAGAATTTGGAGTGCCGTATTTGCTTTACTGTGGAATAAAGCCCCACTCTTAAGGTGGGGTTATGTAGATTGGCACTACCAGTCAAACGACTCGGCATGGCACTCTTCTCCAGTCCGCATCTACTCCTACGCTGCAAGCAGTCCTCCCTGCTGCTTGCCCGCCGTCTTTCTGGCGGGTCTGCTGGAACAGAAGGAATGGGATTCCATTAGTCCGTCACGGTGCAGACCACGACTCGGGCCGCGGCAGGGGTGAAGGGGTATTTATCCGAAAGATACGTCCTTTCGAAGAGTCCCATGCCTCGCACCTTGCGCCTTACGCCTTGAGCCTCGATACAAATGCATGCTCTACAGAGATTTACAGACTGAATGATTTGAGTATGCGAGTTTATGGTGCAAGGCACTAGTGGAGTTCCCCGATGGGGTGCTAAATATAAGGCCCCGCTTTTTGGGTGGGAATTCTTTACTAATTGTCAGACCGGACATACGATATATACCGGACTGTTTCCGTGATTGTTACAAAGGAGTACAGTAAAAATGAAATATAAAAATATTTGCAAATGGTATAACGAAACGTCCGGCATGAAGAGAGCTTATGATAAAGGTTTATTGGACAAAAAGTGGATAGAAGCATATTGCTGGAATGGTGGTAAAGGCTGTGTTAGGAAGAAAAAATTTGAAGAAGAAGGGTACGTATCTCCTGATTACGTTTTGCCTGACGGAAATGTAGATGAAAATCTGAAAGATTTAAGCTAAGAGAAACGAAAACAAATCAGGGTCAATCCTCGACTGCTGGCTAACAATCGAAATGAAAGAAGCCAGTCAGGTATTTATTGGAAGGAGAAAAAATGTCTTTTTGGAACCTGGATACCTTGGAATTGGAAGAGTTTAGGCCGGGTATTATGAGCAAGGCGGAGTTTGGGGATAACTTGATTATGGTTTGCATGGAAATAGGTCCAAGAAAGGAAGACACCGGACATGAACATACATTTGACCAGTGCGGTATTGTGCTGGACGGTGAGATAGAAATGTTTATAGGTGAGGAACGTAAATTACTCAATTCTAATAAGTCCTATTTTATACCGTCAGGGGAGCGACATGGTTGGAAGACTTTTGATAAGCCGGCAAAGCTCTTGGACATTTCATTAAAACAACCTCAAGCATGAGTTTGGTATTAATTTCAGCACAGGCATGTCTGAGCTTTTTATTAGTCCTTAATTGCATAAGTAACATAACGCGTACTTCAACAACTTGTTACTAATCATTTTCTTTAGGTTAAATTATGACCATATCTTTTAACAAAATTGAATTCAAAGCACGTATTATGAATCCTTTAAAGGACTTCGCGCTGGATGAAATTCCGCTGGAAATACGGTTTGATCCTTTAACAGGGCAAACAGGCCGTGTTTTTGACTTGCCATACAGGCCTCCTGAAAGACCTGATCTGTCTAAGATGATTCAGCAGTCAAGAGAGATATTTTGTCCATTCTGTCCCGATGCATTGGAAAAATCAACGCCTCTGTTTCCTGAGGAGTTGGTTCCCGGGGGAAGGATTATGAATGGACAGGCGGTACTAATACCGAATCTGCTACCCCTTGATAAATATGCCGGTGTATCCATACTGTCCCCTGAACACTATATTGCGATTGAGGATTTAACTGCCGAAAGGATGGCTGATGCGTTTTATGCCGCACTGCAGTTCGTTAAAATGATTGCCCGTTTCGATCCCCTGGTAAATTTTTATTATATCAACTGGAATTATATGCCGCCGGCCGGGTCGAGCATTGTTCATCCGCACCTGCAAGTTAACTGCGGAGAGGTACCAACCAACCAGCACCGCATCCAGATGGAGGCTTGCAGGAAAT
>CAZENC010000252.1:0-4958 GCA_964513115.1 uncultured Desulfobacteraceae bacterium
CCCAGAAGATTGCGTAAAACTGGGGTATGTCGAGCATGAGCATCATTACCCTGTCTTCTATGCGTACCCCCCGGTCACGCATGGCGTTAGCCGTCTTATTGACCATCTTCTGGATGTCGTTATAAGTGTAATTGCGGTGTTCGCTATAAATGGCAATCTTGTGGCCCCTTCCTTGACGAATGTTGCGGTCAAGGAAGTAGTCTGCCGCATTGAATAATTCATCTGTCATTTTATGTTGCATTGTCTTCTCCTTTTATAACTCCTTTGTTCTAACTCAACTTCCGCAGTTTGAAGTGTCCTGAAGATTTTTTGCTGATTTTTTTGGAAACTCAAACAGGCATCTCGTGAATATAGCATAGTCTGCTTTCTTATAGGAGGTAAAAAGCCAATGTAGTGACGACCTACCCTATTGACTTGTTGCTTGCAAGGGCGATAATCGCTGCATGTATTCAAGGAAAACAACGCGCGTTAAGGATGGCAAGCGACTTCAGTCCGCTCTTGGTTATCGCCCTCCTTGTGAGTTTGAAACTATGATTTCGTTAAACCAAAACCCCTGTCAAAACACTCAGATTATACTGCTCTAATCCATGCAGTTCAAGGGGGTCATTCCAAATAGTTTCAACAGATAGGGATAGTTGAGGGTAACAGGATGATGCCTAAGCCAAGTTCATCCCCCTATCTTTTTCCGGAAATCAGTGGACTCCACAAGCCTTAAAAGCACCTGATTCTCGAGTTTCAGATACTCCGTAAGGTCTTTCATGGAATAATTCAGGAGTTTCTTTACCCCTGACAATGTATGGGAGGGTTTTTGTGTAAACTCCCGTGCTGTCTTTAATGCTGCTTCCTCAAGTTTTTCCGAGGGTGCAACCTTATTTACAATACCAAGTCTTAAAGCCTCCTTTGCAGTGATATCTTTCTCGGACAGCAGTACCTCAAATGCCTTGCTCGACCCGAGCATCTTAGGGAGGAAAAACGCCCCTCCTCCTTTTGGAACCAATCCCAGCTTAAGACAAGGGTTTTCGAAAACAGTGTTATCTCCTATTATCCTATAGTCGCAGGCAAGGCTCATATTCAAAAACATCGAAATAACCCTCCCGCCGTCAGCATGGAGAACTATTTTATTTAAGCCCACAATTTTTGAAATAATCTGATTAACAGCATTGTACATTTTGGGTATGGCGTGTCGACCCAGTTTCCCTTCCAATACTTGATGATAAAATTCGAGATATTCTTCACACCCGGTTTTATAGGGAAAGCCGAGAATCACAACAACTTTGATCGAACTACTTCTTGAAACGCAGTCAAAATATTCTAATATCGTGTTTTTGGCGCCTAAATCAGTGGCATAAAAGAGAAGGTTTTCTTTTAACTTTATCATGACTATATCTTCAAGCCTTTTTGCTGAAAAGAAATCGCACCTCATATCAAGACCTTGGTTTTTTTTCATTTTGATCGCTCCTTTCATATGCTTATATAATAGATCAGGCAAAGTTTTTTATATTTAAACAATCGCAAGATGCATGCCACTGAATTCTAATTCAGATAATTGCTTTATATTAAAATAGTTAGGCATATCGAGTTTTGCAGAAAATGCTGCAAGGGAAGGGAAATTAGAGAAAATTGGAAATCTTTTTAGAAAAATTTAGAAGTCAGAAAACTTTCAAGAATAATTTTTTATACTCTCTGAAAAAGGAAGCACGAACTCGTGGTGAGGCTCAAAAAAACTTACTTCCTTCAGGGTCCAGTTGATGGGCATTGTCGCCCGTGAATACCAGCGGTACGCACTTGCCATTCAGCATGTCAAGATTGCTTTGAAATACATCACGGCCAAAAGGATGTATCTGCTTCAGACTACTTGTGTGTATAAAGGCACCTGAAGCCCCACGGCAATATCTTTTAAGGGCATTGAGGAGTTCATATGCTGAAAACCCGTCAAAATCGCCTGCCAGTTTTAGATGTATATTTTTGCTGTTTTTGTGAACAGAAATCTTTAAGTTGGACGCCATGGCCAGCCTCCTTTACACCGGCGAATATTCTGCTTTTCATATTTTTGAAGTGAAGAATAAAATTTAAACCTTTGTATTTGCATCAAATATGCCATAATATCGGAACATATCTAACCGTTGTAAATGCAACTACTTATCCCGTTGCAGCCTATCAATCGCTTTGAGAGAGAGCAAAGTTTAGAAAAATTTTAAAATCATAGCAGCTAAATCTTCCACGAGATTTGATCAATGTCGTGCAAGGTTGACGTTGTAGGTTCAATGAATTCAGCGGGAATAACTAAGGCCGGCATGCGGACTATATGAGGGGGGGAGGGCACGCTGGTAAAAAATTAAGTTGTGCTTTTGGGCAGTCAGTGAGTTGGGTATTTCGCTTGAAGAACTGGCCAGACGGTTGGAAGTGAGGCCTACTGATGCGGGGTTCTCGGTGAAATGGGGAGAAATCATTGCCCGCGAAAATCGGCTGCAATTAATCAAATAAGGGTTTGTTACTTTTTTATCAGCGTCCCTAATTTCAAAAGATACAGGAAGAATTATATTATTGAGGAGAACTATGTTTATCCTATCTCATATTAGGACCGGCGGCATATTCCGTCATTACCGATCCTGAAAAATGCTACGGATTTAACCGTAGATGTATGGCGTTTCATCATATGATCAATCAGAAACATCATCTCCTTTTTGAAAATTCCGCAGGATCTCTTTAAGGCTCCTATCCCTGGTCACAATCACATCTACGCTGGCATCCGAAAACACATACCCGGGTCCCTTTCCTTTGAATCCTTTAGGAGTATAGACAGTATCTATGCCCATTTCAAGGAGCCACTCGCTGACTTTGATCCCTTTACCCTTCTCCTCCCCAACAAAAGGATTGCGGTGGTATGCCTCCGAAAGAAGGGCGCCGTCACGTTCCCTGACTGCAACAAGATAAAAGTAAGGAGCATCTCCAAAATTCTCGGAAAGTGTCCGCCTGTCATCCTTTAATGGAATGGCCAGGGTGCTTGTCTCTTTTTTTTGAGGCTCGTAATGGATCAGGATATGATCCACATGGGAAACATGCTCTCTGATCTCACCCTCGATTTTGCGGGTAACAGCAGAGGCCTTTTCAAGATTTTTGGCCTTGATGACGATATCGGCCTCAATAAACTTGTACTGGCCGGAGTTTCTTCCCCAGAGGCTGTTGATTAAAATCACCCTGGGGTCCTTTAGGATGATGGTTTTTACTCGATCCATGGTCTCGAAATCGAGCGAAGCATCCAGCAGGACCCGAAATGCATCAACGAAAATGCCGGCCCCGGCCTTAAAAACGAGCAAGACGACCAGGATTGCCGCCACCCTGTCCAGATCCAGGCCAAACCACGCTCCCACAAGTCCGGCCAGGATCACGGAAGATGACAACATGTCTGTCCGAATATGTTTGGCATCAGCTATCAGACTCGGGGAGCCGATCGCCTCTCCCTGACGAAGCTCGTATAGAGAGAAGGCAAATGTAATTCCCATGGTCAAGAGTACACCGCACATGGCATAGGGCAGGTATTCGGTCTTCAGAGAGAATGGCTCGGAAAAGACAGTCTTGACGATCTCGTAACCTGCCAAGAAGATGAAAATGGACGTGAGCAGGGAGACAAAGTTCTCCACCTTATAGAGCCCGTAAGGAAAGTTTTTCGATCTTCTCTTGGATATCTTTATTCCGGCGAGTACCGTTATCGAGGAGACCACATCGGTAGAGGAATGAATCGTATCCGCAACAAGGGCGACAGACCCGGAAAGATAAGCGAGGAGCGCTTTGATTCCAACAAGAAGGAGGTTAACTGCAATGGAATAAGCACCTATTTTTTCACTCTGTCTCATATCTTTATTCACGCCTTTCGATCAACCAAGACAGAGATTCCTCAATAGTCTTGTTTGTGAAGATTCTCACAAAAGTACTGAATCCCAATATCCAAGGTCAGTGATCTGATACTCAATGCTGAATTTTGGGTGATCCTGGTGTTAATCAAGGTGTATAAGATTTATTCTATGTCATAAGTCCTTTCTGGTCGCTATGGACCAGGAAAGGCTTTAGTTCAGTTATCGTCGTCTCCAACCACTCCATGCAGGAAACCCGTTTTTATCTCGCAACGTAAGTATCTGCTCTCCTTTCTTGATTTCTGCAGCAATAATAGCTGGCTTTCCTGCAAATGTGATTCTTGAGCCTTTGACTTCAATTTCCTTCTTTTTGGCTTCCTCGACCTTAGGAAGCGTCACCTTCAAGACACCTTTATCAAAGGTCGCATCGACCTTATCGGCTTGAACGTTGAGCGGGAGCCGGAAGGAACGCTGGAAGGATCCGGAGTGTCTCTCAACACAATAATGATGCTCGTCTCTCTCTTCCTCTTCCTTTTTCTTCTCACCTTTTATGGTCAGAAGGTCCCCCGAGATGCTGACGTTAACATCTTTCGCCTCTAAACCGGGCAGCTCGGCCTTGATAAGAAGCTTATCTTCGGTTTCCGAAATATCCACAGAAGGAAACCATTCTTCTGTAAACGTCCTGGCAAAAGGTGTTTCGCCAAGAAGCCGATTCCAAATTTTGTCCATTTCTCTGCGAACCGAACTGAGTTCTCCAAATGGTCTCCATTAAACTAACTCCATACATATCATCTCATTTCGTTTCAATTTTGTATGTGCCTTCACCGGGCTTACAATTAAACTGGCGATTCATTGTTCATCATTTTTCACATTTAAAGCTTTATATCAGCATCAAGTATGCCATCCGGTTATGCTTGCAATAAATCATAGAAAATCAGGTAGGTAGCCTGATGGAAGGTGTTCGACAGCTTTGTCGTGCATCCAAAATTAGAAAAATTTCAAAACCTATTTTCGAAAAATTTCGAAACCAAACCAATTTATTCTACTTGTATTTTTTTTCTGCGGTAACGGAAGGTATGGTGGTTTATGTTAAGAAGCCTGGCCGCC
>CAZENC010000253.1:0-4947 GCA_964513115.1 uncultured Desulfobacteraceae bacterium
TACCGATCCGAATTCACCCATCGTGAGCCTGATCAAAAATCCCGGAACTGCCGGCATAAATGTGGGCATTCCTATGGCCTTTCCCAGTGCTTCAGTGAATTCCCGGTTGCGCACCGGCTCGGGGGCTGTGCAGTTTATGGGTCCGGATATATTTTTCTGTTCCAATAAAAAGAGGTAAACATTGACCAGATCCTGTTCATGAATCCAGGAAAGCCACTGTTTCCCTCCACCCAAGGGACTTCCAAGACCTTTTTTAAACAGCGGGACCAATTGATTAAGGGCCCCACCACTTGAACCCAGAACTGTGCCGAAACGGCATAGAATTACCCTTATGCCGTGCTTTTCAGCCTCTAGGGCGGCGGCTTCCCACTCGCGCGTGACAGATGAAAGAAAGTCGTTACCCCCAGGACTCCCCTCGTCCAGGTCTTCATCACCACAAAATCCGTAGTATCCCACCGCAGACGTGCTGAGAAGGACAGTTTCTTTGCCAATACGAGAAGAAAGGGCATTTACCAGGTTTTGAGTCGTCAATACACGGCTGTCTCGAATCGCCTTTTTGGTCCTGGAGTTCCACCTTTTAAATATAGAGTGACCTGCGAGGTTAATGATGGCCTCATGGCCGGCCACGCTTTTCTGCCAAGACCCTGCCCTCGCTGGATCTCCTTCAAGGTAGGACGCATTCTTGGGAAGGATATGATCCTTATTTTTGATTGAGCGCGTTAAGACGGTCACTTCGTGTCCCTGAGCCACAAGTTTCCGTGTCAGCATGGTCCCCACAAAACCGGTACCGCCCGTCACAAATATTCTCATGATACTTTCCTCACGCAGGGGACAATCCTATAATCTCTGGATCTGCCTTGCATTTCTTTTTACATCCGATTAAAAATAGATGTTATGAATCAGATAAAAGCCATAGGGTTCGATCTTTTTAATACACTGATCACGGTGGAGTCCCAGACCATTGGTGAGGCCATGCGCAGGCTGTTTAACAGCCTTAAGAAGGACGGCTTCGCACTTGATTACGAATCATTTAAACAAGCGCACCGTCAAGCCGCAATGGGGTTTCTTGAAGAGACCCGGCGGGATGGAAGGGAGACGCACAACCGCTTCTGGATCAGTACAGCGCTCAATACCCTGGGTTATAATGTCCCGCCGGATGATCCCAGGATCGCAGCGGCTGTTAATGGGTATTTCTCAGCCTTCTTTCCATATTGCCATCTTGTTCCCGGAACAAAAGAAATGCTTGAATCCCTAAGTTGCAAGTACCGTCTCGGATTACTCTCTAATTTTACCCACCCTCCCGCTGCCAGGGAGATACTGGACCGCGTAGGCCTTACGTCTTTCTTTGATATGGTGCTTATATCCGGCGATCTGGGTTACCGTAAACCTCATTCCTCGGTTTTTCACCAGCTCATTGACAACCTGGGAGTAGAAAAGAACCGGATTCTATATATTGGTGATGATCCTGAATCTGATATAACGGGTGCACGTCAGGCGGGGCTCCAGCCCGTCTGGATGACTTATGTTCGGGACCATAACATACCATCTACGCCTGGTGTACTTTTCAAACCGGCCGAAGACCCGGACGAAGATGTACCAAGGATTTCTGTATGGAAGGATCTATTCACCTTCCTGGAAAATTTATAACATAGGAATAGAAATCTTTAAAAAGTATGCTCAGGTGGTGACAGAGTATTAATATGCGCATGATTGTTAAAACAGTTTCTGCCTTGGTTGTTATCCTGTTTTTATTTGGCCTGTTTATATCTCAAGCATTGGGTGAAGATAGATACAACGCCAAAATCAAGGCATACGAATATCGCTACAATGATCTTACGGTCATTGGGGAACCCGCATTTTACACAGTAAAATCTGAAGATACACTACTGGACATAGCAAGAGACTACGGTTTGGGTTACAATGAAATGGCTCTTCCATATCCTCAAATGGACCCCTGGATGCCACCTGTTAATGAACGCCTTTTTGTCCCCTCATTCTGGGTGCTTCCGACCACAAGGCATCAGCAATTGGTCATCAATGTGCCCGAAATGAGGCTCTATTTTTTTCAAAAAGGCCTGGCCCGTGTCCAAACATATCCTGTCGCACTTGGAAATAAAGACTGGCAAACCCCCCTGGGCACCTTTATCATAAATGAGAAACGTCCTAACCCCACCTGGTACATCCCCAAATCCCTTAGGACGGAGTACGGAGCAAAATCAATGCGTCACGGCCCCCGCAACCCAATGGGAAAGTTTGCCATGAAGTTTTCAGCAGGGTCCTATGCCATTCATGGGACCCATATGCCTTGGGGAGTAGGCAGGCTTGTCAGTCACGGATGCGTTCGTTGTTACCCGGAACATATTCGCCTTCTTTATCCCAAGGTGAAGTTAAAAACAAAACTTGAGATTGTTTATAAACCCATCAAAATAGGCCGGAAGGGAAACCGGATTTTTGTGGAAGTACATCCCGATGTTTATGGGAAAATCTCTGATTTTGAAAAATATGCCGAAAATATATTGAAGCGTTACCCCATGGCTGTTTATGTGGATCATGAAAAATACAAACTTGCCGTGCGTCTTCAGAGCGGGATACCGACGAATGTCACCCTTGGTCCGGGGAAACTTGTTCAAGACACCTCTTCAGATGCGTCAACTGATCGCGGAACTGAGCGAGTTGCCAATAATACAAACAAGTCATGAGACTTATCAAATGTTTGAGAGGTTCTTAATAAGCTGTTTTGAGTGTCCTATGAACTGATATCTATTGTCATATCCCAGAAGAAAATTAGAAAAATCAATCAGAGCGTTTAATCGTTTTCTTGTTTCATAAATGAAAAATTCTAAGCACGAAATACGAAATTAGAAACAATATCTAATGACAAAAATTCAAATGTCCTAAACAAGATGCCTTGTCCCTTGTTCCTCCATTTTTCTTGTTTTTGTCATTGAAATATTTAATATTCGGATTTGTTTCGAGTTTATATATTCGAATTTAGGATTTTAAACTTGCTTTTTAAAGACACAAAACTTAGCTAAATTATTTAAGTTATTTCTGAAACGCAGCACTTGTCGTGAATACCCATCAATATTCCCGCCATTCACATTTCAGGTGGCTACACTTCGGTATTATGCGATCCAGAATTTCCTCTCTTCTATTTTGTGCCCATTCAGGGACTTCCGAGTTCCAGCTTTCAGGAGAAGGGATATGAATTATTGTAGGTGTCTTGAGTCCAGGATCGACCTGAAAAGTAATAGAGTTTTTTCCCTCGATATACTTTATGTATCGAAAGGAGATGAGCAGATCGAATGTTCCGGCCTCTGGCTTATCGGATCCATGCTTTTGTCCTCTTGATTCATGATTTTCGGAAGGTTTCTTTTTCTTTGGAGATTGTTCCAAGCTGGTCGTCAAGGGTTGTTTCTGATCAATCTGTTTGATCCTTCGCAAATGACGTCCGCCGTCGAATGGAGTTTCAAGCCAGGTTTTTACAATTTCAAGGGCCTGACCGGGCGAGACCAATCTTTCTCCCAGGGAAAGCATGTTTGCATCATTGTGCTTTCTGGCAAAGAGGGCCGATTCAGTGTTCCAGCAAAGCGCACATCTTATGCCCTCGATTCTATTAGCCACTATGGCTTCGCCGTTTCCCGAACCGCCGAGGATGATGCCCCTGTCATATTCTTTCCTTGCAACTGCCTCAGCTACAGGTCGGATATAGAGAGGATAATCTACCGTATTGTCAGAATGCGTGCCGAAATCATGAAACTCGTATCCGTTTTCTTTTAGGAATTTTTTGATCTTTTCCTTGTAATGGAAACCAGCATGGTCTGAACCGATTGCGATCTTCATAACTGTCTCCCATAAAATTAACCTACAAGTGAGTGATCTCGATCTGCTGCAAGATCTCTTCCACCTCTGGGAAATGGCAGAGTTCCGTGCCGGGGGTTTTGGCAGTAGCTGTTCCGGCTGCACAGGCCATACGTACGCACTCAGTCAATTCTTTGCCTTTGGAGTGGGCCTGTACAAATCCGGCTACGACCGAATCGCCTGCGCCGACGGTACTGTCTACCTTTACCGGTGGCGCAACAGCTTTGATTTTACTGTCTTCCGTAGAAAGGATTATACCCTCTTTTCCTCTTGAAACAAGAACATATTCTATCCCTAAACCGTGTACCTTTTCACAGGCGATCAAGATGTCCTCCTCGCGTACAAGATCACTGCCCACCAGTCTTGAGAGCTCAAATTGGTTTGGTTTAATGAGTGTTGGCTGGTAATTGATCGATTCTTTTAGTGCCTGGCCATCTGTGTCCAAGACAACGAAGGCTCCCTTTTTTCTGCCTGCAAGAATAAGCTGGCCATACACGTTTGGGGTAACTCCTCTCGGAAGACTCCCGCTTAAGACCAGATAATCCATGGTTTGTAATTGAAGAACATTATGATATAGCTGACCGATCTCGGTTGGTGACACTTGCGGACCGGCCGCACTGATCACAAATTGATTACTTGTGTTTTTCTCCTTAAGTATTATGTTGGTTCTGGTTTCCCCTGAAATTTTTGTGAAATCGGTCATGACTCCTGCATTGATAAGAAGACCCTCGAGGTGCAATCCGTCATATCCTCCAACAAGACCAAGGGCCACGCTCTGGCCTCCCAATTCCCTTATGACCCGTGAAACGTCAATACCCTTTCCGCCGGCGTAAAGGGTCTCAGAAATAATACGGGTGGTATCATCCTGAACAAGTTTTTCCACTGTAATAGTGCGATCCAATGCCGGATTTAATGTCACCGTATAAATCATTCTAACTCTCCATTCGATAAATGATTTTTTGTCCTATTAGATTTAGTATCATGTTCCAAAAGTAAATTAGAAAAATCAATCAGACTGTCTAATCGTTTTCTTGTTTTTAAATTGAAACAAATTCGAAATCCGAAGCACGAAATTCGAAACAATAT
>CAZENC010000254.1:0-4939 GCA_964513115.1 uncultured Desulfobacteraceae bacterium
TCGGGATTGCATTCCTGATTGTTGTGTGCGGGCTTTCAATGCTTCTTGTGAATCCGCCGGCCGGTTATGTCCCCGGAGAGGCGGTAACTACCACGGTCAGTGAAGAAAAAGAAGGAATCCATCTAACCCCTACTATTGCCGGGTGGCTCCCGGAGAGCGTTTCAACCATCCAGGCGTCAAAGGCAGTAGAAATGAAAAGAGATATTAAAACCTTGGAAATAATGAAGAAGGCCGATTTCTATATGCTGTGGTTTATCTTTTTCATAGGAGCCGGGGTAGGATTGATGGTGATTGGAAGTGTTGCCGGGATGGCAAAGAGGAGTATGGGAGAGATGGCCTTTCTTGTGGTTGCAATCATGGCCATTGGAAATGCCGGGGGTCGAGTCATTGCAGGAGTTCTTTCAGACAAAATCGGTCGCAGTCACACGCTTATTATCATGCTTCTTTTTCAGGCTGTTTTGATGTTTGTTGCCATTCCCATCTTTGGTGCTGAAAGCACCAGTGCTGTCCTTCTTGTACTGATAGCTACGTTTATAGGTTTCAATTATGGGACAAACCTGTCGCTTTTCCCGTCCTATACAAAGGATCTGTGGGGACTTAAAAATTTTGGGATGAATTACGGAATTGTTTTTACGGCCTGGGGAGCAGGCGGATTTGTATTGGGAAGGCTCTCCCAGATGTTGAGGGCCAGCACCGGAACATTTACTTCTTCGTTCTTTATAGCCGGCG
This sequence comes from uncultured Desulfobacteraceae bacterium, assembly GCA_964513115.1. Classification (GTDB taxonomy): domain Bacteria; phylum Desulfobacterota; class DSM-4660; order Desulfatiglandales; family Desulfatiglandaceae; genus JAFDHL01. The sequence goes on from CAZENC010000254.1 coordinate 730, forward strand.
TGCTGCTTATCATCGGTGCTGCCCTTACTTTTGTATTGAAAGCCAGCTTGGCCAGGCAAGGACTTACGCAGAAGAGGGTAACTTAAATCAAACCGCCGAGGCGGGATGTGTCCAGAAGGCGGTGAAGGTTCCGCTTTATCAAAGGAGGATGACTATGCCTAATAGCACATATAAGATTATTGAATTGGTAGGGACAAGCGAAAAATCATGGGAAGATGCCGCAAGGACTGCAATTGAGACAGCAGGAAAGACTCTTGAGGAGTTGAGGATTGCAGAAGTCACGAGACTGGATGTAACCGTTGAAAATGGAAAAGTAAAAACATATCGAACAAGGTTGAACGTGTCATTCAAGGTTCAAGTGTGAACAAAAAGTGATTATTCTAAATGGGGCCCATTAATATCTTTGGCTCAAATATGTGATTAGACAACCTATCGATTAGAGAACTCATCATGAGGTTAAGCCTATGTCCAGGTTCATGTCAAAAGGATTCACTTTGTGGTTCACAGGGCTTTCCGGTTCAGGTAAAAGCACCCTCGCCAGGATGATTTCTAATGAATTTCTCCACCGTGGGATTAGACATGAAATCCTTGATGGGGATGTGGTTCGTACTAATCTGAGCAAAGGATTAGGGTTCAGCAAAGAGGACCGGGATACGAATATCAGGAGGATCGGATTCGTATGTAATCTGCTTACCCGGAATGGCATTGCAGCTATTGCCGCTGCGATTTCTCCATACCGGGCCATAAGAGACGAAAACCGAGAAAACATCGGGGATTTTGTTGAAGTCTATGTCAAATGCGCCCTGGAGATCTGCGAAGGGAGAGATACCAAGGGTCTTTACAAGAGAGCGCGGGCCGGAGAGATACCAACCTTCACGGGTATATCTGATCCTTACGAACCTCCCTTAAACCCGGAAGTGATTTGTGAAACGGACAGGGAGACGGAAGACGAAAGTGCTATGAAGATTCTTCGTAGACTCAAGGACATGGGATATATTAAATGATGAAAATGCCTTCCCACTATAAAATAGGATACGGAAAATAGATACCTACGGCCCAGGCAATTTCTATTTTCCAGGTTGAAAAGTTTATTTCAAAGGGCTAAAATCCTACCAATACTCAGATCTGCATGCTTATTTCGTAATTGTTTTAACTAGTTCCGGTATCCGCCTGCTATCGGGAGCCAGGGTGAGTCTGCGGTCATGATCATAAGGCAGCTAAAGCCTGCCGCTTACAAGGTATTACTAAAAAATGACGTCTGTTATTTTCCAATCGTTTGGGGGCTTAGGACTTTTCCTTTTCGGCATGAAGATCATGTCGGAGGGGCTGCAGAAGGTCGCCGGAAAAAAGATGCGTCAGATTCTGGGCATGGTCTCCAATAACCGTATTATCGGTTGCACGGCGGGTATCCTTGTAACCAGTATCGTACAGAGTTCCAGCGCCACAACGGTCATGCTTGTCAGCTTCGTGGATGCCGGGTTAATTACGTTTGTTCAGGCCATTGGTGTCATCTTGGGTGCCAATATAGGGACCACGGTGACGGCACAGTTGATCGCATTCGAGATCACGGCATATGCCCTGCCTGCCATTGCAGCAGGAGTCTTCCTGAAATTCTTTGTAGGGCGACGAAAAGGGATCTATGCGGGAGATGTCCTTCTTGGTTTTGGGATGGTATTTTTTGGCCTGGCAACTATGAAGGGAGGGTTTGCTCCTCTAAAGCATGATCCGACCTTTATAGCTCTTTTTACAAAATTCAATGCTGAAGACTTAAGGAGTATCTTGCTATGCGTACTGGTGGGAACTGTGCTCACCATGGTCCTCCAGAGTTCGAGTGCCACGGTGGGGATTACCATGGCCTTAGCCAGCCAGGGGCTGTTGACTTTTGAGGCAAGTGTGGCCCTGATCTTAGGCGATAATATCGGGACCACCATTACGGCGGAATTAGCCAGTATAGGGGCGAGTGTTAACGCTCATAGAGCTGCCAGGGCCCATACCTTATTCAATGTGATTGGGGTTTTTCTCATCATCCTTTTTTTCCCACTGTTTATAAGATTGGTTCTTTGGATCACGAGTTCTATAATGTATATCGGATCGCCCGACCTTATACTGGATGGAGAAAGGCCCAACATTGCCAGGTATATTGCAAATTCCCATACCATGTTCAATGTGGTCAATGCTCTGTTTTTTCTCATATTTTTACCGTACTTGGTAAAAGTGGCTACCTGGCTTACTCCTCAAAAGAAGGCTGAAAAAGACTTTGATGAGCTTTACCACATCAAATACTTAGACTCCAAATATATTGCTACCCCTTCTGTGGCCCTTGGACAGGCCAGTGCAGAGATTGTTAGGATGGGTGAGGCGGTGCAAGTGATGTATGATGATGTAATCCATTGTCTCAAAGAACGAAAGCTAAAAGAATTGTCCAGATGGAGAAAAAGGGAAGACGCCCTTGATGTTCTACGAAGAGAGATCACCCAGTTTCTTGTGAGGGTAATGCAGGGTTCCATAAGTGAGGAAGAATCCAGAGAGGTGCGCTCTTTAATACGTATGACCAACAACCTGGAAAGAATCGGCGATGCCACAGAAAATATCGCGGAATTGATCGAAGATTTTATTGAACAGAACCTGTATATGTCGGAAGATGCAATGGGGGATTATGAAGAAATATCCGGTGAGGCGCGGAATTTTTTAGGCCTTGTAGTGGATGGTATGAGGAATGAAGACAAGGAAATCATGCAAAAGGCCTGGGAAATTGAGGCTAAGATCAACAGCATGGAAGAAGAGATGAAAGGGGAGCATCTTATGCGCCTTCAGAGCGGCGTCTGTACCGTTGATCCGGGGCTGATTTTCGTGAATATTCTCACGGCCTTTGGAAATATGGGTGGATTCTGTTACAACATTTCACAGGCCGTGGCAGGGTTAAAGTAAAGGCTCATTTTCCGATTCCAATTCGCGTGTCGCCTTTTTGAAATTCTTGATTCCCTTGCCTAATCCACTTCCTATATCAGGTAACTTACCTGCTCCAAAGATAATCAGTATTATGACAAAAATGATGATTAATTCCGGAATTCCAAGCCCAAACATAATCCTATCTCCATTTAAAGGTTAAGGTTTTATATCCTTCATTGATTTTCATTTCGATCAAGGTACAATCAATTCCCACTCGTGGCACTGAGCGCAGAAGTTCTCAGATACGGAATGTTCATGGTGACACAGATCGCAATCAAGTTCCGACCCGTAATGAGGAGAATTATGAGGGTCGGGGTCTAAATCCTTTGTAGCCTCGGCCACCTCCTCAAGGCTCCCGTGACAGGAAAGACACTGCTCTGTTGTGAGCCGTTCCGGAGTAAGTGTCAGATGACAATCGTTGCAAGTCAATTCCGCATATTTTTTGTGTTTACTCAAAAATGGTTTGCCGGTTTCACTACCTTTAACAGGTCCTGTCCCTGAGGAAGTTGTTGACAAAAGCGTTAGACAAATCGCTGTTAAGAGAGCAATACAACATCCACCATTTATGAGATATCTTGATACCCTATGTGTGCCTTTCATAATCTTTCTCTCTTACATGCCTTGTCAGGGCAAAATGCAGGAAGATAAAAAAACAATATTTTCGAGCCTGGAAGGGGCGTCCTTTAGAACGCCCCTTCTCAACCTTGATCGGAACGGAGCTTTAGCTCCAGGATTTCTCGGCCGCGGCATTTTTACCCGCAATACGGCCGAAGACTAGGCAGTCCACTACGGCACAACTTCCCAGGCGAACGGCTCCATGTACACCCCCTGCAACTTCACCGGCAGCGTAAAGTCCCTTGATGGACTCATTGTCCAATCCGATAACCTGGGCCTTGGTGTTAATCTGTATTCCACCCATGGTGTGATGGACCTTGGGCCAGAGCCGGATGGCATAAAAGGGGGCCTTGGCCATGGGTTTGGCATCTTTCTGTATGTATCGTCCGAACTCCTTGTCTGTCCCGGTATTCACATAAGAATTATATTTCTCCACACTTTCCCGGACAACCTTATAGGGCATGTCGTGCGCCTTGCACAGGGCTTCGAGGGTATCGTAATTCTTGACCACCCCGCGCTCGAGAAGCTTTTTCAAGGCACCCGGAGGACCGCCACACTTTTGCGCACCCTCGGCATCGGAGATACCTATAGCGGCATGACCGGTCCTGATAATGGCGTCCGCCCGGATCTTGCGGTTTGCAAGCTC
>CAZENC010000255.1:0-4887 GCA_964513115.1 uncultured Desulfobacteraceae bacterium
ACTTTTATAAAGCGGAAATGACCAAAAAAGGCTGGAGTGAAAAGATGGCTTTGGCACAGACTGTAGCAAAGGGAAAAACGGCTACCGTCATGATGGTTAAGGGGAAAAAAATATTTAGGCTTACGGCGATTCAACGGGGTGGGAAAACCAGAATTAGCATAATGATAGCCGGCAAATAATAGACTTTACTAATGCTGTCGCATAACGACTCATTACAACGGATGCGGTAAACCGTACTGCTGAGTTAGAGCGATGAAAGCCCTTCTACTCTTTAAAAGAGTTCCACGGTGGAGAGAAACCGTGAGAATTTCCAGGCGATCATAGTAAACGATACTTATGGTGTTGAAAAGCATGTTGAAGAATTTGATGGGTTATAGCAGGTATTTGCGATCAGGGCCAAGAGTGGATCAGCCGGACATATCTCAGGTTTTTGAGGTGGGTGATATTTTCACCTGAATGGATGATATCGCAGTTCAGATCTTATCAAATATCATGTAGATTGCACTGTCATACGTCGTTTTTGAACCAACGACCCTTAGCTCGCTAAAGACGGCATTGGCCGTGTCTTCCCTTGTGAGATCTATTGATGGTTCAATCTATTTAGAGGAGTTCAGGCTCTCTGGCCTTGAACAGAATAGACGGTTTATTATCTTCTATGAAGTTAAAACCTTCTATCTTTTTTGTGTTGCCGTATTTTTCCCTTAGCTCATCCAGAGGACCTGCGTCTAGAGCTCTAGTAGGGCAAGCCTCGACGCATATTGGCTTCTTGCCGTCCAACCACCTGTCAATACATAAGTTGCACATCTGCATTTTGGCTCCATCTTCGGCATCAAACTGGGGGGCATCATAGGGACAGCTATCCCGGCAAAATTTTCCGCACCCTTCATTCCCCAGGCATGCTTCTGCATCCACCACCACAATGCCGTCCTCCTCCCGTTTTCTGATTGCATCCATGGGACAAGCCGGGATACAGGTAGGTTCAGCACAGTGCATACAAGAGATGGAAAGAAAGGCCACAAAAATCTTGGGATATTTCCCCTTCTCGATGGTGACCACTCTTCTCCAGCTTGCTGGCCCGGCAGGCACATCATGCCAGTCCTTGCAGGCCACTACACAGGTGTAGCAACCTATGCATCGCGATTGATCGAAATAGAATCCTAGCTGCATTGCCTGTCTCCTAGACCTTTTGTACTTGAACCAAGCTGGTGTTGTAGCAGAACGCCCCACCGGGAGACGGCTCGTCCTTGGTAAGTAAATTGGCACATCCGCCCCTGTCTACCTTTTGGTCGTCAGGGCTATACCATGCTCCTTGAGGGATATCAACCACTCCGGGCATAATCCTTTCGGTCACCTCGGCAGAGATAACTGTTTCGCCTCTATCATTAAAAACCCTTACCTTATTGCCGCTGGTTATGCCTCTGGGCCGGGCATCAATGGGGTTTATCAGCATTGCCTGATTTTGAAGCTCCCTCAGCCAGGGAACTTTCTCAAATTGGCTGTGCGTCCGTCTCTTAAAGTGGGTGGTTATGAGTTGCAGGGGGTACTTTTCTGCGAGAGAATCATCCCGGTTTTCCCAGGCCGGTATGTATTTGGCAATAGGCGGAATCTCCGGGTTGTTCATGTCCGCCAGTTTTTGAGAATAGATTTCAATCTTACCTGACGGGGTGGGGAAGGGGTTTTTCTCAGGGTCATCAATCTGTGCCTTAAAGGCGACCTTTGGCTCTGGAAGTTTGATCCGGTATACGCCGCTCTCCTTAAAGGAGTCGTAGTCGGGTATGTCACTTCCTTTCACAAGCTCCCGGACCCACTCCTCATCCGTTTTATCTATGTGGTTGGGGAAGCCTAGTCTGTTTGCCAGTTCCCTGCATATTTCGAGTGGGGATTTAGATTCGTACAACGGTTCGATGATTTTATTTACACAGCCGTAGTGGGGCGTGGCCCCTCCAAGCGTTATGTCGTTCCTCTCCATAAACGTGTTGACGGGCAGCAGTATATCGGCAAATTTAGCGGTGGATGTCATAACCTGTTCTGCAACCACGATAAATTCCAAATTCTTGCTCGTGAGTGCCTCGACGACCTTGTTGATGTTGGGGAATTGATTGGCAAAGTTGGTGTGCATCACAAATAACATCCTGATGTCTGTGGGGTAGCCGCCTTTTCTCCCTTTGAGAATGGCGTCCGCCAGTTCGGCACAATGTATTCTGGCGCTGCTACCGGAACCGACCGAGGTAAGTAAGGAGTATTTACGGGATGGAGCACCATGCTCGACCGGGTTATCCGGTCTCTGCGGAGGGTTGCCCAGTTTAAATTCATAACCGCCGTAATTTGGTGGCACAGAAGACCTGCTTGCCCAGCCTCCGTGCACACCGACATTGCCTGTCATTGCCGCCAGGGTTTGGGCGGCACGGTGATATTGTTCGCCGTAGGCGGCACGGCCGGGACCTATACCGGCGACCAGTGCTGCCGGTTTAGTCGTTGCATATTCTCTGGCCAGGCTCTCGATTACCGCTGCAGATACCCCGGTGATACTTTCTGCCCATGCCGGTGTCTTTGGCAGGCTATCCTCTATCCCAAGAACATAGTCTTTGAATTGAGCAAACCCCACTGTGTATTTATCGAGGAACCCCTGGTCATGAAGGTCCTCTTTGATTATCACATGGGCCATGGCTAGCAGCATAGCCGTATCTGTGCCGGGGATGATTGGTATCCACTGACTGGCGAAAGTGGCGGTAGAGTCGGTGTGCCTCGGATCAATGGAGACAATCCTGGCGCCTGACTCCTTAGCGCGAACCAGGTGCCAGTTGGTATTACATTCGTGTATAGTAACGGCCGGGTTCCATCCCCACATTATTATCAGGTGCGAACTGAGAAGATCGTCATACCCGCTACCTGAGTTGGTGGTGCCGTATGTAGCCATGTCAGCGTATAGCCCCCCCTCGAAGGAATGGACGCCCCACCATGCTGTAAAGCCGCCGGCCTTGGCAAATAGCCCTTCGATCAGGCGGGCACGGTGCAGTTGCATGTTGTCCCCACCACCACCTAAGAAGAAGGTAGCCGATGGTTCGTATGTATCCCTGATCCGTATGAACTCTTTGGCCACGGTATCCATGGCCTCATCCCAGGAAACCCGCTCGAATTTTCCTTCACCCCGTTCTCCCACTCTTCTCATGGGGAATTTAAGGCGGTCGGGGTCATATAGCCGCTGTCGGTAGGCACGGCACCTCAGGCAAGCTCTCAGTTGTGACTCAGTTCCGCCATCGGTCTCTATTCTAACAATTACTCCGTCCCTAACATGGACCCGGAGCAGACACTTCCCGCCGCAGTGGCTGCTGCAGGCGGTAGCGATTATCTTCTCGTCACCGGTTTTGTGCTGCATTGCATAGCCTCCGTGAAGCTGCCAACGTCTTATAGTATAAGCCGGGTTGGAACCTCGTCAAAGCGTAGAGTCCCTGCCCTCTGACTTAATTTTTCAACAATTACAGTAGAAACTTTGGAAATAAGGTGGTGTGCCATTAAGTTGCTGGATGAGGACACGACCTTGACAATTGATTGAACTGATAAGAACTCGCTTTTTTTACGGCCGGAGTTTAGGAAAAATGAGATTGCATGTCAACAATGAAGGAGACTCATGATGTTGTGGACTTCTTTTTGGATGTGGTCCGGTAGGTTGGTGTGCCGGTAGATTTATTGCGATTGAACAAGTGATCGAGCTGGATTTTTTGTAAAAGCAATGTAACCCTGAAAGATAAGACGGGAATTTGAGGACGGTCTTTATAAAGCATAAAAGCAGGGCCGTGATGGCCCTGCTCTTCGCATTTGGCATAATTATAGCCGAAGACTTTATTGCTGGCCTTGAGCAGCAAGCTTTACGGCTTCTTCCACATCCATTACTGGAATTAGCTCCATTTTCCCTATATCAGTCCAAGGGAGAGCGCCTGCAAGGGCGAGTTTGGAATCCGGTATGTCAATAAGTCTAAATACTCGACCACCACCGATTTGAACCCATTCCCCAATGGCTTTTACGCCTTCAGGAAGAGCTTGCCCCTGTATTCGCCTTTTAATGACTTCATTCCTTTGCTCTGGTTCATAACTGAATATACTCATGAAAAACATTTTCTAATAGGGCATCAATCCACTATTTCGGTGCCTTATATACCTTACACAGTACACCCCTCAGGTTGGATGCCCCTATCTCCCGGTTAAAGGGAGGCTCATCGTCTGTTAGGATATTGATATTGGATTGTGCCCAGCCATATAAATCAGCGGCATCACCTTCAGGAAACCACCAGGCATAATCAACGACTACCACTCTTGGATCAATATCAGCCGACAAAACAGCCTTTTGTTTGATCTTACCTCTTCTAGTCTCGACATACACCCAGTCTCCATTAGCTATCCCTAATTGCTCCGCGGTCTGGGGATGAATAGAGGTGGTTGGCTCAGGATGGGTCTCCCGTAGGCTGGCTATCTGTCTTCCGCCTGAATGGCGGTAGCAGGAGTCCTTCCTGCTTGTAAACACCAAGGGGTATTCAGCAAGAAGCTCCGGTGAACTCAGGGGCGTTTCCGGTGGCTCATAATAGGTGGGCAAAGGATCAAAACCCCACTCTTTGAGTTCACTGGAATATAACTCGACCTTGCCTGAGGGGGTTGGAAACCCATGGGACAGGTAGCTTCGGTATTGTTTACTGCCTAACAACACGCCGATTTTCTTTAACTCTTCAAACGATATGCCGGCAGATTCCAGCATAAAGTCCAGACACTCCTCATCCGTATCCCAGAAGTATTCCCCCAGTCCCAATCTTCGAGCAAGATCGCGAAGTATCTCGTAGTCAGAGCGGCACTCACCCACACGAGTTACTTTTTGCTGAACCTGTGCTACCGGAAAGG
>CAZENC010000256.1:0-4886 GCA_964513115.1 uncultured Desulfobacteraceae bacterium
CCGATGGGCAGACCACCACGCAGTGTTCGCAGCCCCTGTAACATTTTTCCGGCACAATATAGTATGCTATAAGGTTTCTGCAAACAAGGGCCGGGCACCTTTTTTCCAGTATATGCGCCTCATACTCTTCCTTGAAATAGCGGAGAGTAGTCAATATAGGGTTTGGAGCGGATTTTCCAAGCCCGCATAAAGAGCCTGCCTTGATATCCTCGCCCAGGGTAACAAGCTGTTCCATATCTTCAGGCTTGCCTTTGCCTTCTACAATATCTTCAAGGATACTGAGCATCTGTTTGGTCCCAAGGCGACACATAACACACTTACCACAGGATTCCTTTACCGTGAAATCGAGAAAAAAGCGGGCGGCATCCACCATGCAGTTGTCTTCATCCATGACGATCATGCCGCCTGACCCCATCATAGCCCCTGCCTCCTTCAGGGAGTCAAAGTCAATGGGTGTGTCTAAAAACTGCTCGGGCAAACAACCCCCGGAGGGCCCTCCTGTTTGTACGCCCTTGAAACGCTTTCCATCCTTTACCCCACCGCCGATCTCATTTATAACCGTATCAAGCGTCGTGCCCATGGGGACCTCAACGAGACCCACGTTTTCCACCTTGCCTGCTAAGGCAAAGACGGCAGTACCTTTACTTGTATCAGTCCCTATGCCCGCAAAATACTCGCTCCCCTTATCAATGATTACAGGGATTGAGGCAAAGGTCTTCACATTATTAAGCTGGGTGGGCTTTTGCCAGAGCCCCGCCTCTATAGATTGGGGCGGTCTGACCCGGGGAAAACCTCTTTTCCCTTCAATAGAATACATGAGCGCACTGGACTCACCGCAGATAAAGGCGCCTGCGCCCTGAAATACCTCAATATCGAAGCTGAACCCCGTACCTAGAATATTGTCGCCCAGAAGCCCCAAGTTTTTCGCCTGTTGAATGGCCGTTTTAAGGCGCTCCACGGCAAGGGGATACTCCATGCGGGTATAGATATAACCTTGATGAGAACTCAATGCATGGGCAAAGATGATCATGCCTTCTAAGACCGCCTGGGGATCGCTCTCCAGGACCACCCTATCCATAAAGGCCCCCGGGTCTCCTTCATCGGCGTTACAGACCACATACTTGGGTGTCCCCCGGGCCTTCAGGCACGATGCCAGCTTCTGTCCCGTGGGGAAACCTGCCCCGCCCCGCCCCCTTAGTCCGGAACGCTTGATTTCTTCAACGATCCCATCCGGCGTCATCTCAAGGGACCTGGCAAGAGCCCTGTAGCCACCTAAGGCGATGTAGTGATGGATATTTTCCGGGTCAATAAAACCACAGTTCCTCAAAAGCAGCCTTAATTCATACTCGGAGCGGGGCAGTTCCGGGATATGGGGAGGGGTGCCGTCGCCCCCTTCAAGGGTCCCTAATGCAAATTCCATGCAGGGATCATCCTCTAACAGAAATCCTTCAACCAGACGGGGAACCATATCAGGAGTTACGTTGTTATAACAGATACGGGGATATTCCGGTTTGCTTATGATAACGAGAGGTTCATGATTGCAAAACCCTACCGAACCCGTCCGGATGATTTTAGCCGTAACGTTTAGCCTTGCAAGCTCTTTCTCAAATTCTTCCACTACCTGCAGGGCTCCGGATGCCCTGTCACTGGTGGCCGTCCCGATACGGATGACAGGGACGCCATCCTGTTCCATGGGTTCCCATTCTGCAACTGCTTTTTCTCTTATTTCATCGAACGTCATGTCGGTCTCTTGATTGCATAAAAAAATATTGGATTTTGTATTTTCTATTTCCATAAATCGTCAATCCTCAATTTTCAATCGTCAATCCCTTTTGGCCTCCATTTTCATGTTGACAAATACTTCATCCACCTTGGCAGGAGACATTTTCGGGTAGATTTTTTCCCCGACAACCATCACAGGGGCAAGACCGCAGCACCCGATACAGGCGACCCGGTCAAGGCTGAATTCCCTGTCTTCCGTAATTCCCCCCACTTTAATATCCAGTGTCCTTTCCAATGCCTCCAGGACCAGACCTCCACCTACCATGTGGCAGGCCGTTCCCATGCACATCTGGACAGGGTATTTTCCTAAAGGTATAAAACGGAAATGGTTATAAAAGGAGGCCACGCCATAGACCTGTACGTCCGTCATTCCCAGATGGGACGCAACCTTCTGTGTTGCTATCCTTGGCAAATACCCGAAGGTCTGTTGCACCACCTGGAGAATGGGAATCAGACAGCTCTTGTCTTCTCCATATTGAGACAGTATCTCACGCATGCCCTCTGTTATCTGTTCTTCTTCATATTTCAAAGGCGATGTCATGAGACCTTCCACTCCTCTGACAGGAATTTTGGGATATCGCTTGCTTCAGAAGGGCCCAGCAGGATTTCCCATGAAGGGAGTTCTTCTTCTAATTCGTCCTTGAGCTTTTTTGCCACACCGGGAATGATAAGCTTTCTGTGTTTCACCTTGTTTTCCACATCGTATTTCTTGAGAAACTCGGCAATCGCCTCGCCGGTAAATTTGCCTGATGTCCAGGCGGCCAAGACGCCGATTCCACCCGTGTCCTTGATGCATAGGAAGGCGGGAATGTCTGAATCTTCAATGGCTCCGGCGACAATAAAAAAATCCAGGGCATAGTTCGTAGAAATTAGGACAGGCGAGTTTTCATCGGGCTGACCCACTTCGTAGACCTTCTCTTCCACTGTCATGGGTCTGCGCGGATCGCTATAGATATTGAATCGATGGACCAGCAGGGGAAAGATAAAGTCTTTTTCCGTCAGGGAGGTCACAACAATGCCTGCGTACTTGGTCATTAGGACGGAGGTGGCAAGGGCCTCCTCATAGTTGTCCTTACACATAAAGCAGGGGAAAGCCATGGTGGGATACCCTAAGGGCCTGAACCCCTTCTTCAGGGCGGCCCTTCTGATAAGGGTCTGGTCCCTGATACCCTCCAACATATCCTTCGACCCGGGGTCTATAACGCTCTCTTCCACGCCGGCTTCTTTAAGCTGTGACGTGACTGAAATCACCTCATCCAGGCTGTCCCCTTTAACCCCCGCGGGCATGCCCAGTTCCTTTAATTTGGGGATGGCAGCACTCACATTCTCGCTGGTTATGGGATATACAAGGGGTCTCCTGTCCGCACACATGGCAGCGGTAGAGAACAGAATATCCGTATCCTCGGAGATCAGGATAAATGGAAAATCCGTGGCTTCATATGCCTTTTTGACAAGGGCTCCGAAAGTGTCTCTGTCACCTGAATCATTGGAAAGCGCCAGCAGATTGACTTTGAGAACGTTTCCGATTCTTTCAAAACGGAGATCTTTTATGCGGGCAATTTTTTCAACAATGTCCGGTTCGCTTTCCTTGTCGGAGATCAGGACAGCGATACCGGGCTCGTGAAAAAAGGTCTTCTCATGCCTGAACATAACCTCTTCTTCGCCGATGACCAGGGCATTTTGCCCAACGCCGATGGTTACGAGCCTGATGGGTGGGGCCATTGCGGCTTCTAGTTCGGCCTTTGCTTCCGGGTCGATATAGGGACAATCATCCAGTTTGACACCCCCTGTGGCAAGCTTCATGGCAAAAGCGAAGCAGGTGGCACAACCGCACTCCTTGCAGTTTGTCTTAGGTAGCATCTTCATAATCTCGGCGCCCTTGAGTGCCATAACGAACCTCCTATGTTCTATTATGAAATCATGTTTTTTATGAGCCTGAGCGCCTCTGGATGCCTCAAAACAAGGAGGTCTGCCCCTGCCAGTAAAAATGTCATGCCCGTGATTGCCTCCCAGAGTATGCCCTGCTCCTCACTTTCTCTTGCCTCCTTTGTCCTCCAACACTCACCTGCGACATCAGAAAAAATAGGCATCCGCATCATATTGTCTTTATCAACGAGGCCGAACTGCTTTATGCTTTCAATGATGGAAAACGTGTATTCCATGCCATACCCCAGTGCGGAAGACGTAGGGTCAACGACAATCTTTTCCGGAGGAAAAAACTTGCACAGTGCGATGTTCAATTCCTTTGTCAAATTGGCATCCATGGATGCCTGGGCCACAATGGCATGCCCATGCTCCAGTGCGGCCTTTGCAATTTCCTGATAATTTCCCTTTAATACGGGGCCTAAAAGCAGATTTTTACCTGAACATGCCCGCGCAACTTCTATCAAGACCTTCGAGTCCTTATCTTCCGTCCCGGTCCCCAGGACGATCAGGGGGATATTCAGTGAATCCAAGACGTTCCTGACTGTTTTTGCCGCCTCTTCAGGTGCCGCGTCCCTGCCCATTGGATCGGTACTCAGGAGTCGAAGACATAGGATTTCAGCTCCATATTCCTCTACACCTTTCCTGGCCCACTCCAGGGGATCGGATAACACATCCTGAAAAGGCTCGAGGGTCCGCCTGGTCCAGTTTTCGGGCTGCATATCGAGGAACTCCAAGGCGAGCCCCGGGGGATTAGGCAGGGCTCCCTCAAAAAAATGAAAGGGAAATGTGTTTTCTCCGCCTATTTTTTTGGCCTTTTCACCTTCTCCCAAGACAACTTCTCGAATATTCACGGAATGCTTTTCCAGGGGTGGCTCATATGTCATGCTGCGCCTCCTTTCATCCCTCTAACCAGGAATTGGAATAGAGGGTCTTTCCCATAAGGACCTGGGTTGTCTTGACGTATTCCTGTTCTTTTGGGGGCAGGGTAGAAATGTCAATGTCCTCTTCATCCATAGCCCTGTGAATGAGGTCAACGATCTCAGGCATTTCTCCTTTGTTAAGTAGGATAAGTTCCTCGTCGAAACCACTTGCAATCGCCGCATCCTGGCCGTACCGGGAGATGATGACCAGGAATGTGCGATTGAGTAGTCCCCTGAGTTCCTTTGGGGCACTGTAGG
>CAZENC010000257.1:0-4881 GCA_964513115.1 uncultured Desulfobacteraceae bacterium
AGTAAGAAGGAAATAGCCCCTTTGAAAGAGACCAGGTGATAAGGAGAGCGATGATAATCCAGCTCAAATCGATTCGAACCTCAAAACCCAGAAGCTTAAATAACTTGATTCGTTTCCCAAACATCTTTTTACCTCCTAGTCTTTACTGTTTATTTAATAGCACCTGTTCCCCCAAAGGTTTCCATCTCCCAGTTGATGGGGAGTCTGAAGGGAAGAGCCGCGATACGAGTCTTCCAACACTTTCCGAACCTCAATAAGGCTATTTTTGGCGAGATATCTTTCCGCCAAATCCACCGCTTGTCTTTTTGCCTCAAAAAGGGCTAATGACTTGGCCAGTTGCTTGGAGTCACCCACTCTCTGCAGACAGGTCCCCTCGGTTTCCAATACCAAAACGTCTTCTTCTACGCCCTGAGCAAAGCCAATGTTGAAGAAGGCGTGCTAACAGGAACGGATAAACAGGGTGGTGTTTGGGTGACGCTCCTGCAAATTGGCCTAATGGTGATATCACCCAGGAATTAGAACCGTGACCTAGCCCCCTATTATTCTCTTACTTTCAGTGTCAGATAGAGTGTGGCGCCCTTTCGCTTGATGAGTACGAGGACAGTATCACCTCTTTTATACGTATTGATCTTTTGATTAAAGTGGCTCAGATTTCTCACAGGAGTCTGGTCTATTTCAAGGATGATGTCACCCGGGTGTACACCCGCTTCAGATGCAGGGCTGTCGGCAACCACCTCCATCACAATGATACCGCTGGTTTCAGACAGGCCAAAGTCCCTTGCCATCTCCGGCGTTAATTGCTCCACGCGCATGCCGAGCTGTGGTCCCTTTTTGGCTTTACCCAATCCACGGGCCTCTTGTTCCTCTTTGAGTTCATCGATCTTCACCTGAAGGTCCTTCTTCTGCCCCATGCGCATGACCTCTACTATGACCACCTTGCCGACCGGCGTTGATGCCACCAAAAACGGAAAATCACTCGATCCCTTGACCTCCTTCCCATCAAAAGAGATGATTACATCTCCCCGATTAATTCTGGCTTTCGCTGCTGGTCCTCCAGGAGTGACATCCGCTACAAGAGCGCCCTTTTCATCTTTCAATCTTAGCTTCTCCTTCAATTCAGGGGTAACGGGCTGGATCGTCACGCCCAGCCAGCCGCGGATCACCTTTCCCGCCTTGAGTTGCGGGAGCAGATCCTTGGCCATGTTGACGGGAATGGCAAACCCTATCCCGATGCTCCCTCCGCTCTGAGAAAAGATGGCCGAGTTTATCCCAACGACTTCCCCTGCCGTGTTCAGGAGCGGCCCCCCGCTATTCCCCGGGTTGATGGAGGCGTCGGTCTGGATAAAATTGTCGTAGGCGCCTGACCCTATCTGCCTGTACTTGGCACTCACGATGCCCGCTGTCACCGTGTTCCCGAGCCCGAAGGGGTTACCAATAGCCACGACCCAGTCCCCCACCTGGAGCCTGTCTGAGTCGCCCAATGGGAGGGGTAAGAGCGAACTCCCGGGATTGATCTTGATGAGGGCAAGATCTGTTTTTGGATCTCTTCCTATGATCCTGGCAAGGAGTTCTTTATCATTTGCCAGCCTCACCGTGATTTCGTCGGCATTTTCCACCACGTGGTTATTTGTCAGGATAAATCCGTCCTTATCGATGATAAAGCCCGTTCCCAGGCCCTTCTGTTTGAAATCCTCGGGCATCCGGTCTCCAAAGAATCTCTCGAAAAAATCCCTGAACGGGTCGTCAGGCCCGAAGGGCAGGGGAGCTGTTCCTCCCCCTTTTACGACCTTGACAACACTGATGTTGACCACTGCTGGGCTGGCCCTCTTGACCAGCTCGGCAAATGAGCCAGGATTGTTCTGGGGGATCGGCTTTGCTTCGGCGAGGTTCTTTAACACCGGCACGGACAGCAAAGCCCAAAGGGAGAGAACAACCAGCCAAATGGCCCAATCCCCTTCCACTCTCTTCGTCCATTGATGCCTCTTCCTGTACATAATGTACTCCTTTCAATTCCTGTTTAAAGGACGCAAAATAAGTTCGTTACTAAATTCAGCCTGTCTTGAATGCTTTCCTTAATGGATATCACCTGAACGCCATATCAGTTGGTCAGATCCAGTTTCCACAACGTCTTCCCGATAACAAGGCAGGTTGTGCCAGTTCAATGATGCTGTAACCCTATTTAAAGGCTTCTCTTTCTTCCGGCTCAACAGCCCATTCTCCATGGTTATTCCTGTGGTTTCGAAGTATCTCAATCCTTGTGTCTCAGAATAAAATCGGCCAGGGCCTTTCTCTCACCTTCTTTAAGGGCCTTTGTCTTTTCAATATACCTTTTCATCATGCCTCCCTTCTCCGGATTGACGATGGACTCGGCTTCACCTTTTAGATAACTCTGGAGTTGATTCTTATTCCCCTTATAGTATCGGGCAATCTCATTCAGTGAGGGTGTGAACCACCTTCTCACTCAGGCTTTGATAGCTCCTTAAAACCCCAGTTGAAGATCTTAATCCGACTTGTTTAGCATTATCCATGGTATTTTCACGATGGGGGATACCATGCAGGGTGGATCCGGCCGGTTGAAAGCTGTATCAGATTCATGCTTCACTCCTGTACAGGGCAGGTTTCATTTTGCAATCACTCCCATCATACCACCCGAAATAAGGGTCGAGATGTTGGCCAGGATCCGCGGTACCGCAAGGCCTCCCGGACTAGCCAGGTACTTCGCCTTCCATCTCAGGACTTCACTTTCTGGTAAAAGCTTCTTTTTAAGATTTCCGCAGATATGATGAATGCCCCCACGATCACCAACATGATTATTATGAAAAACGGTGCCAGCGGTGTAAAACCGAAAAGTTTACCAACGGGGCTGAAAGGCATAACCAGTGCGCACACCACAATGACAAAGCTGGCCAAAAGAAGATACCTTCCAGGCCTGCTCTTAAAAAAGGGCCTGCGACTGCGGATGACAAGCACGATGAGGCAAGCGGATATAACGGATTCCATAAACCAGCCGGTCCGAAATTGTTCCGTGCTGGCATGAAAAACCAGGATCAGTACACCAAAGGTGAGGTAGTCAAATAGGGAGCTCAAGCTACCAAAGGTGAGCATGAAGTTCCTGATAAACTTGATGTTCCAGCGTCTGGGTTTCTGGATCATTTCATCATCCACACTGTCCCCAGCGATGGTCACCTCTGGAAAGTCGGTCATCAGATTGGTGAGTAAGATCTGCTTTGGCAACAGTGGAAGGAATGGTAGAAAGAGAGATGCCCCCGCCATGCTGAACATGTTGCCAAAACTGGCGCTTGTGGCCATGAAGACATACTTTAGGGTATTGGCAAAGGTCCGAAAACCCTTTGTGCTTAGTTCCTCATAATGCGTAAGGATCTGTCCCCGCACGTCTTCTATTCCCAGAAGCGCTCCATCTGGGGCCTCTGCTGCCGAACAAACGGAAAGCACATTGAGCAGTGCGCCTTTGGTTATCATGATACGTTTACCATTTCTGAAGAGAAGGATACTCAAGCGCTTCCGGATAAAGTCGTAGGGCAACTCGTCCAGTTTCTGGTAACCAGAGAGATCGAATTGACGAAGGCTACGCACCGCCTCATCAATAGGATTGGTGAATCCCGTTTCAAAGGAGGCATTGAGATAGGCGAAATGAAGGACCTTTTCGCTCTCCTTGCCATCGATGTCCAGTGAGGCGTGGAGGCGCACCACACCCTCTGTCAGGGTCCCCGTTTTGTCTGAGCAGAGAATATTCATGCTCCCGAAGTTCTCAATGGAGGAGAGCCGTTTAACAATAACCTTTTGCTCAGCCATGCGGCTGGCACCATGGGAGAGGTTAATGCTGATGATAGCTGGAAGCAGTTGGGGTGTAAGCCCCACAGCCAGGGCCAATGCAAAGAGAAAGGAGTCCAGAACCGGCCTCGCCAGCAGAACATTTGCGGCAAAGATCCCTATGACCAGAATCAGGGTTATTTCCATAAGGAAATAGCCAAATCGCCTGACACCGCTCTCAAATTCGGTCTCCGGCGCCCTGAGCCTCAGGCGCTCGGAGACCTTTCCCAATTCCGTATCTTTTCCTGTCCGAACGACTAACGCCTTTGCGCTTCCGCTTACCACGTGAGTCCCCATGAAAAGAGTGTTCGTTCGCTGACTTAGGCCCATCTCGGCCGGTAGTATGCCGACCACTTTTTCCACGGGATAAGTCTCACCATCCGTGGCACGCCGCTCCTGCCAAAAGCCAAGAAAACCACTAATAATAACAATGCTGAGGATGATGATCGCATCAGTGGGGTCATGCAGAATAAAGGACAAGCTGGCGGCGAAAATGAGGATAAGGATGATGGGGCTTTTGAATTGAGCCAGTAGCAGGGTGAGAGAACCGGTGCGTTTTTTGGGTTTCAAAAGGTTACGCCCCAGTTTACTCAAGCGCTCTTTGGCCTCGGTATCTGAGAGCCCCCGGGAGGTAGATTGAAGTTGCTGAAGAAGTTCGGGCGCCTTTATGCACCAGAACGCTTCAGGAATACCGTTCATATCAGAATCCTTCCTTAGTGAGACTGTGAAAATAGATGTCCCTCTTCAAATCATATGAGCGATGCCCAGTGATTTTTTGAGAGGGACCTCATATCCTTTACGAAACGGCCTATCCCACAGAGAAATCCCACAAGACAGTGGCGTAGGCTGATTTTGAGGGTTAAAACGTGATTACCTCA
Source organism: uncultured Desulfobacteraceae bacterium (assembly GCA_964513115.1). GTDB lineage: Bacteria > Desulfobacterota > DSM-4660 > Desulfatiglandales > Desulfatiglandaceae > JAFDHL01. Next base: position 4,710 of record CAZENC010000257.1, read on the forward strand.
TAACCCGTTTGAAGATAGCCAGTCATACTCGGATGACCGTTCATGTCGTCCAGGATCGTTCAGACCCTGACCGGATCATTGGCGATCTTAGATTTCTTAAATCTCTTCATGCTGCTAAAAGCTTATGGCCTTGGCCAGACTGCCCGAAGGTTTACCTCCGCCCTTTGGTTTG
>CAZENC010000258.1:0-4880 GCA_964513115.1 uncultured Desulfobacteraceae bacterium
AAGAAGGGGACATCATAGAATTGATCAACGTGAAATGACCGACGGATTGTTATGGTAAGTTCAGTGGAAAAGCAAAAGCCTACACAGTTTGAAGGGGCCAGTCAGAATGGAACACTGGGGACTTTCGGGGGTGTATTCACACCCAGTATCCTGACCATACTCGGCATCATCCTGTTCCTTCGACTGGGGTACGTTGTTGGCAACGTCGGCCTTGCCCGCGCACTGATGATTATAGGTCTCGCCAATGCCATCTCGGTCCTGACCAGTATTTCCCTTTCAGCCGTTGCCACCAATCTCAAAGTCAAAGGGGGCGGCGACTATTACCTGATATCCCGGACACTGGGCCTGGAATTCGGCGGGGCCATCGGTATCGTGCTCTTCCTTGCCCAATCCGTTTCCATCGCGTTCTACTGTTTCGGCTTTGGTGAGGCCGTTACGGTCATACTGCCGAAGGAATTCAACCTGTCCCCGCAGATGGTCGCAGCGATGGCCGTGTCCTTTCTTTTTGTCTTTGCCTGGCTGGGTGCGGATTGGGCCACAAGATTTCAATATGTGGTGATGGCCCTGCTGGGTCTGGCTCTTTTTTCATTTTTTGCCGGCGGGTTGGCCGGCTGGGAGGCTGAAATGCTTGCCCAGAACTGGACCGCTACGGCCGCCGGTCCTTTCTGGTTGCTGTTTGCTATTTTCTTTCCGGCGGTCACCGGCTTTACCCAGGGAGTCAGCATGTCCGGTGACCTGAGAGACCCGGGTCGGAGCCTGCCCTTGGGGACATTTCTCGCCGTAGGCATTTCGATTGTCGTATATTTTTCGGTCGCCGTTGTTTTCGCCGGGGCGCTGCCCAATAATATCCTGGCATCCGAGTACGGCGCTATGAAACAGGTGGCCAGATTCGGTTTTCTGATTGACGCCGGCGTGATTGCGGCCACACTCTCCTCTGCCATGGCTTCTTTTCTCGGGGCACCAAGGATTCTACAGTCCCTGGCGGGTGATCGTATCTTTCCCTTTCTTAATCCCTTTGCAAAGGGTCACGGCCCGCAGGGGAATCCCCGACGCGGGGTGCTTCTTTCAGCATTCATAGCCCTTGTAACCATTGGGCTGGGCAATCTGAACGTGATCGCGCCGGTGGTGTCCATGTTTTTTCTGATATCCTACGGCCTGCTGAACTATGCGACTTTTTACGAAGCCAGATCGGGCAGCCCTTCCTTTCGGCCCCGGTTCCGATGGTTCGATTACCGGCTGAGCTTTTTTGGGTTCATTGTATGCCTCGGTGCCATGCTGGCCATCGATCCGATGGCAGGTATTGTGGCCATATCCGTCCTGTTCGGCATATTCCAATATCTGCGGCGGACCGCAGGTCCGGCTCGTTGGGCGGACAGCCGCAGGTCCTTTCACCTGCAGCGCGTGCGGGAAAACCTTCTGGCCGCTTCCAGGGAACCGGAACACCCCCGGGACTGGCGTCCCCAGATCCTGGCCTTTTCAGACGATTCGCACCGGCGGAGACAACTTTTGACATTCTCTTCCTGGCTCCAGGGCAACAGCGGCCTGACCACGGCGGTCCGTATCCTTGAGGGCGACGGGCTTAAAATGATCAGCCTTCGGGCGGAGGCGGAGGCTGAACTTGAAAAGGACATACAGGAATTGGATCTGGCAGCATTCCCACTGGTCGTGGTCGCACCGAATCTCCAGATCGGCGTTCAAACTCTGGTTCAGGGATTTGGGATGGGGCCACTCAGGGCCAACACGATCCTTTTGAACTGGCTTGAGGAATTGCCAAAAGGAATTTTAGGGCTAAAGGAGGTCAGTTACGCACGCAATTTGCGGACGGCCTTTCGCCTCGGCTGCAATATTGTAGTGCTGGACGCCAAGGACGAGAAATGGGACGCCCTGGAATCCATCCCGTCCGAGAATCGTCGGATCGACGTTTGGTGGCGCGGGGACAGAACCAGTCATCTGATGCTTCTTCTGGCCTATTTAATGAAGAAAAGCGACCTGTGGCGGGATGCAACCATCCGTGTGATGTCCGCTGATTCCGAAGAGGAATCGGAGCGAACCATTGAAGGGCTCAAAAACACACTTGACGACATTCGTATAGACGCCGAACCCGAGGTGCTCGTAAATCCCAGCACCTACACCGTCGTTAAATACAGCGCGGACGCTTCATTGGTCCTTTTGCCCTTTCGCATTGCAGGCAACCAGCTCATGGGTCTTTTCGGCGGCCCACTTGATACGCTCCTGGCCAAACTACCCGTCGCAGCAATGATTCTTGCGGCAGAGGACATCGATCTTGACGCCGAGCCCGAGGAAGGGAAGGCAGCCGAAATGGCAGCCTCCCTGGATGCCCTGGCTGATGCAAACGAAAAGGCGGAGAAGGCAGATAGAGATGCAGCCGAAGCCGCTAAGGCACTGGCGGAGGCGCAAAAGACCCTGAGCAGTGCCCAGGCCGCAGCAGGGCCCGGCGCCGACCGGGAAGCCATGGGACGGGTTGAGAAGGCTATCGAACAGGTTGAAAAATCCAGGGCGATGGCCGAAAAGGCGGAACGCCGGTCGGCCAAGGCCAGGGTCAAAGCGGAAGACGTGGCACGGGATGCAGAGGCCCTTGGCGCAAGGCCTGCCCGGAAAAAAGGCAAGGATCCTGAGCCTTCCAAATCCGGCGGGGATTAGGGCATGACTCACTTTCTCATAGCCGACCCCCTTACACATTAAGGTCATCACCAATCGAATTCTCAGGAATGAAGACCTGTCCCCCCTGTTATGGGAATGCCCTCATTTCCTTTAATCCAGGACTCAACCATTGGCTTGCAATACTCGTAACCGACTTCCGCTATTTCGTCGAGCGCCTTCCATTCCATGAGCTTGAACTGATCCACAGGCGGCTGCAGATAAAGGTCCGCCTCCTTTCTGGTCTCGTTTGCCCTGTTGATGCTGCTCAGAAGCGTTGTTCTGCCCAGGATCTCTAAAAGGTTGGGCATATCAATCGATTTTTTAAAAGGAACAAGCTTGGTTAACAACACCTTCCAGGGAGACGGGATTTTTCCATAATTAAAAACCATATCCTTTTCACTGCTTACGTCCACGACGATGACATATCCCCTGCACAGGCCGCGCATTATATCTCCGGGCAGATTATTCAATATACCGCCGTCTACGAGCAGATTATTCCCCTGTAAAACGGGTACGGCTACTCCGGGAATGGACGCACTGGCCCGGAGGGCCTTCCACAATAGACCCCTTCTGGAGACAACCGTCTCTGCTGTTGTGAGGTTGCTGGATACACAGAAATAATTCATCCAGAGATCTTCGATACAGGTGTCCTCAAAAGCTGCTTTTAGGTAGGAGTCCAGTTTTTTGCTCCTTACGAGGGATATGGTCGGCAAGGTATAATCATCCAGGGGGTTGTTCTGCACAAATGATTTTCTGGTCATATCCAACATGGTGTCGTAATCCCAGCCCATTGCGGGAAGCGCCCCCATAATAGCCCCTATACTTGTCCCCCCTATTACGTCAATCGGGATACCGGCCATCTGAAGGGCCCTAATCACTCCAAGGTGAGCAAAACCCCGGGCGCCTCCACCACCAAAAACCAGGCCCACGGAATTCCCAGTCAGGCAACGCGCCAGTCGATCGTAATCCTCTCTGTTTCCCCAACAAACATGGTGATGACCTTCCAGTTTTCTCGCGTCCAGCCATTTTGTGGTCCCGGAGGGAAGGCTCGTCCCCTCTGGATGCAGCAATACCAGGGTCTGGCGCACAGTGGTATCCCCCATGTCCGAACCGATCATGAATTTTCCAGTCTCCCCCGGCTTTACCGGACGTGTGTATTCTCCGTCGGTCAAGCCGACCTGCTGGCCCAAAAACATGGTTTCAATTTTTCCGGGCTCAGGATTATCCTTTGCCTGTCCCACGATAATGACCTGGTCTGCGCGCTGAATACACTTCATGGTCCAGTTCGTATCGCTCATATCTGTTTCATAAAGCACATACCGATGAGTGGATTCCTGCTCATCCAGCCAGATTGCAAGGCGAATGTGATAGGGGTCCCGCTTTGACGTTTGGGCGGTACCGGGCCTTCCGATCATGCGATCCAGGCGTTGACTGCTCAGATGCAGGGTCGGACCGAAGGCGGATACAGCGGTTGAAAGTTGGTTGGAAAATTCCGATAGAGGTACACCGGGATCCGTAGGGACAAGGGCGATGTTAATTTGCCTGGCTTCGGGTACCGAAGAATTGATGGTTTTTTTCAGCCTCCCTATTATGATTTTCGTGATGACACTCATTACCTGGGGGTTATGATAGATAATCCGATCAAGGGCATCTTTTGATAACCGAGCCAGTTCACTCTCTCTTACAGCGTAAACCGTTGCGGTCCGGTCCTCTTCAGTAAACATAGCCATTTCACCGACACTCTCGCCTCGTGCTATCTCGCCGATAACCTTCTCGTTTCCCTCCTTGTCCCTGGCTAATACCTTGAGACGACCGCTGACAACTATATATAAACTGTCTCCTGCATCCCCCTGCCTGAAGAGCAACTCCCCCCGCCTGAGCTGAAACCAGGCCATCTGGGACTCAATGAACTGGAGTATCTTTTCATTCATTGGACCAAAAAGTTTCGACAGCATGATGGCCAGCTCGTTGCGCCTCAACCTCTGGTGGATAAGATCTACCAGCTGCTGAACCAATTCAGGGACCCTGGCAGCAGCTCTTTCAAAGGCCGATTTGGAAAATTTTACCAGTTCCGTATCGCTAATGGCGTAAACGCTGGCTGTTCGATCTCCCCCGGTCAGCAACTGCATTTCACCGACCGGCTTACCCTGTCCTATCTCCCCCAAGACCATTTCGCTGCCGTCCTTTTGGGTTGTCACGGCCCGAAGCCGTCCGCTCAG
>CAZENC010000259.1:0-4810 GCA_964513115.1 uncultured Desulfobacteraceae bacterium
TGCTAATTGTAAGTTTTTCGGCTCTCCAATCCTCCGCATTCATAGCAGAACACTGGGCACAAATGACGGGCGATTAGAACCCCGGCAAATGTTTAGGCAGGGCAACTGGAATTAACCGTACTTCCCTTGAGCCGCAGGATGTAGCCAGTCCGTCTTCATGCCCTTGGTTATATATTATTTAAATGTCAATTCAAGCTGATCTGCCACAGATCTCAGCCTTTTGTCTGCTGTCCACAGTTGTATCCCTGTCAACTGAGCAGATGCTAAAAGGTGGACATCGACGAAACCAAGACCTTTTCCCATCAGGTGATATCGATCAATAAAAAATAGGAATTCGTCAAATTCAATCGTCGGAGCCATTGGAAGGGACTGAAGCAAGGATATAATTTCGTTCCGATTTTTCAGATTACCACAGGCGAGCTCACCAATGATGAATGGATGGCACATAACCTCAGCATCCATTAGCAACTTTTCAAGCTGTCGGCTACCTTGGCGAAGGTGGGTGACCCAAATTGAAGTGTCTACAATGACCATATCTGTTTTTAGACAGATTTTCGTCTTGGAATGGAACGAAGTTTTTTTTCGGTTCCGCCAAGTTTAGCCAGTCGCTTGCTGCTTTCGCCGGCTATTAAAGATTCTAAACCAAGTCTCACTAAAGAGGTTTTCTCCTTAACGCCCGTAAGTCGCGATGCCTTTTCCAATATTTTGTCATCTATGTTGAGCGTTGTTCTCATATGCATCAATATGTATCAAATATACATACATGTCAAGTATAAAATTTTCATAGTGGTGGGATCAGCCCCTGACTCTGGACAGATTCTAAATCTTATATTTCAAAAAATTCGAGTCCCTTAATATGAAGGAGTTGATTTGTCAAATGTCAAGGGCTGCCCCCTTTCTTCCTTATGATCTTTTTATTTGTTTTCATTTCCACCATTTGACCATAAGAAACAAAATCAAACCGAATATCTCAAGACGGCCCAGAAGCATAGTGGCGCTTAATATCCATTTCCCAGCATCAGGAATTAGATTGTAGTTGCTCATTGAGCCAACAACTCCAAAGCCTGGCCCAACGTTTCCCATCGCAGCGGCAGATCCCGAAAATGCGGAAATGATGTCTACTCCAAATACTGTTAACAAAAGACTTGATGCGAAAACGACACTCAAATAAAGGGAAATAAAAAGGATGCTGGCGTCCAAGACATCCTCATCAATTTTTATCCCATTAATTCTGGCCACTATAATACCGCTCGGGTGCTGCAACTTCTTAATTCTCCTTACAAGTGATTTCCAAAAAATAACGATCCTGTCCGCCTTGATACCACCTGAAGTGGACCCCGCACAAGCACACTGCAATGTGAAGAAGATTAGCAATAACTGTGCAAATGGCGGCCAAACAGATGTATCGGCTGTGGCAAATCCTGTTGAGGTGCCCACGGAAATAACCTGAAAAGCGGAGTAGCGAAAAGCTTCCGTTAAGGTTTCGTATTTATTCTTGTATAGATAGCATGTGATTAGAACTACACCGACTAAAATAGCCAAGATATAATATCTAACGGATGATGAATGCCAAAGATCAGTAAATTTCCCTGAGATTGCTGCAAATAGAAGACCGAAGTGAATTCCTGACAGAACCATGAAGATCATTATCACAACCTCTACCGGGACACTTTGATAATGTGCAACACTTAAATCTTTCGGCGAAAACCCTCCTGTCGCTATCGTTCCAAAGGAGTGTGTAACGGCGTCGAATAAATTCAAGCCGCAAAACAGCAAAAGAACCGTCTGTGCCAGCGTTAACCCTAAATACACATAAAGCAAGACAAGCAATGTTTTTTTTGTCCTGTAATGAAAATTTTCAGCTGCGAGTGAGGACATTTCGGTTCGATAGAGGATCATCCCGGCTTTTCCCATCGAAGGTACAACCGATAAAACAAATATGAGAATGCCGATTCCTCCTATCCAGTGGGTTGAGGATCTCCAGAACAACAATCCGGGCGGAAGCGCCTCAATATTTGTTAAAATGGTCGAGCCGGTGGTAGTGTACCCCGATACGCTCTCAAACCAGGCATTGGTGAGTGTGAATTCCCCACCCCATAGAATGTACGGCAGGATTCCAACCAAACAGGAAATGAGCCAGCTGCTTACTATGATGACAAAGCCTTCTTTGTTGCTTATTTGCGTTGTTGGTGGAACAAAGATCATTGGGAAGACCCCAAAAAGAGCCACGACAATAAAACTGTAGAGAAGAGGATAAATCCCATTATCCGAATAAAGAGCGGAAACCAATGCGGCCATCAGCAAAAAAACCGCATTAAAAAGAAGGACAAATCCATTGTATCTGAAAATGATATGAGGTCTCACTCTTTTTCCTCACCCACTTTTACTTTTGATGATAATTCACGGATTGAGTTTGCCAAGTGCCGCAACTCATCTTTTGATTCTATATTAACTTCGAATGGCATTCTGTATTTGAGGAATTTATCAATACCTTCAGCCAATGCGATAATGGGGCTGACCATGTAATAATTAATAATGTAATTGAAAATAACGGTAAAAATGAGTGCCGAAAGAATGGCAACGATACCAGGCATTACTGCTCTATGTGCCTTATTTTTCAAATCGGAAGCTGTGTTATACATCGTTTGGTCATTCATGGTCATCAGTCTTTCCAATGATGTCTTAACCTCCAAAAAATCATTATGTACTTCATTGAAATACCAATCGATATTTCTTTCCTGCGCTGTTCCCACTATTGGTTTCGCCCATTTACTTTTGTAAGCACTGTATTTTGATTTCACCTCATCAACAAGGGCTTTTTCCCCTGCTATGGTTATATTTCCTTCAGCGATTTGTAATCCCCTTTTAAATGAAATCTCCGCCATTTCTATAATGGATCTGCCTTCTTTCCAACGGCCCAAAAGAAGGAGCAATACCCCACTGTCTTCCCTTTCGAGAGCTTCAATCATTGTTTTTGCAGCATTGATACTTTTATAGTTATCGTCAAGGAGACGCGGAACCGACGTACCTATGCTTCTCAGCTCATATATTGACCATACGCCAGCAACACATAACATTGTTGCTAAGATCAAAAAGCCGGACAGAATTTTGATTCTTAAGCCCATATGTTTATCCTCCCCGAAGATACTCATTTTGATGAAAAATTTGGATTAAAGGCTAAGGGAACATTCGAACGGCTTTGAATACCGCCAAAATACTGTAATTCATGGTTGGTTAACCCGTATTAGTCAATTCCTATGGTTTGGCAAAAAATCAGGTATTTTCAAATTTTAAGCCTATAATACCTTGAAACTAACCGGCAACCTTCTGAAATCAATTGCATATTTGCTACAGCAGTCATAACATACTAAACATAAAGGGCGAAGGCAATTCACATTAACCTAAAAAAAGAGGAGGCGAGTTACTTGCCCCTGATCGGGATTGAATACCCGGAGCTGTAGCAAAGCTTTATGAGTTAGGAATGAATTATATTTTAAGGTCCGGAAGAGGATATTTCAATGAGCCAAGAAATGTTGCTATCTTATGAGGCGCCTGAAGGGTGATGCGTTAAAGGTCGCAGATAAAGTTTTTGGAATCAGCAAAAATAGTAAACTAAGCAACAGTATTGATAGGGTGAAGTATGAGGTGAGAAGGGATAAGGGTGTGAGACCGCGTGTTGAGGAACCAATTAAAATCCTGAGCAACAGTCAAGCGTAGATCTGACCCCTTTTTTGATGTTGGGCTCAGCAGGAAAGGAGCATGGAGACTCGCACGTACACTGGCAACCCAGACCGGTATGACCAACCAATGGCTTAAGGAACAAGGCTTAGTATCTGTCAAAGAACGGTGGGTGAACATCCATTACCCGGCTACGGCCCGGTAGACTCTGTGAACCGCCCGGTGCGGACCCGCATGCCGTGGTGGTGTGGGGAGGGGGAGTTAAAAACTCCCCTTTACCCGATTCGGCGATTTTTAAAGATGGCTAATTTCAATGTTCCCGAACTTTTCTTTAAAATATTCAGCGACCAAGCGGCGGTGGCATTGCTTTGGAGTAGGCTCGCTACAAAGAAAACAAGAGTTGTTTAAATCCTCCGCTGAAATCTCCTTTTCTATTTTTCGATCTTTAATAAGTTTGCTGAAACGTCTTACATACTCGGCCCAGTTAATTTTCTTTTTTTTGTAAGCATCCAGTATCTCCTTAGTCGGAGCGAAATCTGGAATATGACGATATTCGCAATTACATAGCTCTTTCAAAAAAAAGATTAAATCGTCACGTTTGGCGAACCCTGCAAGTTGTGAAACGTTATTGAGTCGAATATCAATGAGCCTTACCACTCCCGCGTTTTTTAATTTAGAAAAGAAAGTTTGTGCATTTTTTTTCGTGAAGCCGATTGTATATAGTTGAATTTTAGGCATATTCATTTTTCCCAATGTTCATTTGATGGCTCAGCGATTTCATAAGCTATTTTCTCTGCTTGCCGCGAGTAGGCATCATTCAATCTTTGTTCATCACTACGGAACATATCTGGCTGACTAAAATTAAATAGCCTTAAAAGTCTTTGCTCACTGTCTTTATGATTCTCAAATCTGCCATTACTTAAAATATGCTTGATTTGTATACCTGCAAATTGCAAATTACGACAAACGAGAATGGTACGATGACAGGTGATAGGATCTTTCTCCGCACACATAAGCACAATATTGTACTTCTCCATTCCTTTTTTTATTCTTTCAAGGCCAAATTTAAACTTCTGGTTCTGACCCACAAGATCGTAGTTTACTTTTCCATCTATGTAGCAGTTTGGATCAT
>CAZENC010000260.1:0-4775 GCA_964513115.1 uncultured Desulfobacteraceae bacterium
GCGATCTTCTGGTGAGGGCAGTCGTGGTTATTTCCATGAGTGGCCATTCTGTAGCAGTCATGAGTTCTTCAAGACCGGCCGCACCTATTGTTGGGGTTTGTCCTGACCCAAAATCAAGTCGAATCGGGAACATTCTGTGGGGTGTTATTCCAATTTCAGCTGATCGATCTGACCTGGAAGACCCTCAAAATCTGGCAAGGCGAGTTGTCAGGAAACTCGGACTCGCGGCCGAGGACCAATCAATTCTCTTAGTTGGGGGATTCAGCAGTGACCCCAAGCTGAACAGCCCAAGCGTAACCGTTGTTACGGTTTGACTGAAAAAATTGGAGTACCTATTGGTGAATCAGTGTTGATGGAAGGATTGTATTTCGCTATTTATTACGGTCATTAACTTATCCTGACACGATAATGCAAAAACTCACGGAGCGGCTTTGTTAAAAAATGGTCCTCTATTCATATTGGTGGCTGACCTTGGTTTCCACTTAAAATTAATTGATTATCCTGAATTTTAGTTATATGTTCCGAAAATGAATAGGACGAATTTTCAGTTCGGCATTCAACCGTTTCCTAAGTGCCGGATAGCAAGCGAATATAAATCAACAGGATTTCTTATATCTAAAGGAATTTAAAAAGGAGGAGCTTGTTGTGGTCGATCTTTCCTATCAAGAGGAGTTAGTTGACCAGTATGTCAAGCAGGGTAATAACGAAGGCGCTGTTAAATTGTTGTTTGACTTGATTGTAACGTATGCCAAGAAAAAAGATTTTGCAAAGGCTGAAGTGCTGAGAGAAAAACTTTATGAAGTTGATTCTATGGCACTAAATGAGATTGTCAGATCAGGTGAGATTATTGAAGAGGAGAAAAGCGAATCCATAGATCAAGACCACCTGGTTATATGGTCAAAGCTATATGATATACTTTCCGATGAGCAGTCAAATGCCCTTTATTATGCAATGAAAAAAGCTACATATGATATCGATGAGACCCTATTTAAACAGGGTGAACGAAATTCCAGCCTCTATTTTATCAATCAGGGACAATTAAAACTAGTATACAGAGACCAGGACAGGGAAATCTTATTAAAAACTTTAGGTACCGGACATATTGCGGGGGAAGACACATTTTTTTTCGAAACAGTCTGTACGACCTCAATGATAACGCTATCACGCGTGAAACTGAACTTTTTGGAAAAAGATACATTACTGAAGTGGAGAGATGAATTCCCGGGACTTGAGTCAAGACTTCAAGAATATTGCCTCAAGTTTAAGAAGGTTCATGACGTGCTAAAGGCAAAAAACCTGGATCGAAGAAGTCAAAAACGGATCAAACTATTGGGAAAAGGAATGATTCAACTTTTGGGTGCGTCCGGAAAGCCTTTAGGAAGGGCTTTTAAAGGGGAATTTTCGGACATTTCTGTAGGCGGGCTGTCATATATTATCAGGGTTTCAAAAAAAGAAACCGCACGTCTGTTATTGGGTAGAAAAATGAACATAAAATTTGTCCTTCCATTAAGAAATTCCAAACAGAAAATAGATAAAACCGGGACGGTCATTGGTGTTAGGGCACATCCTTTCGACGATTATTCTATTCATATAAAATTTGATGAGCTCTTAGATAAAAAATTACTGCTAAGAAGTTAATGCCTTTTCAATTTTGGCCCTGTGCTCGATCTCTTCTTTCTGGAAAGGCTGATGATGCAAATTCTCAAAAACAGTACTGAAGGCCAGCGTCGATTTTTTTATGAAAGGAACAAGAAAGACTCATTGGTCGGGCCACATTCAGATATATTCAGAAAGGATATCTTGCAAAGATTCCCTCAATTCCTTGTTCTGTTAGTTCCATTGCGGAAAGCCATCTCCCCCGCCTTTTCAAAAAGGTTGGGGCCGCCAAAAGATTTTCAGAAAGGGAACGCTGGGCTTCTTGGAAGGTTTCAGTCCACAACAATTTTCCATTGGCAACATCAATCAGATAGACAGCAAAAGCAACTGAGGCGGGCCTTTCGACACCATATGAACCGCCAATCCTTTCCCGATAGCGCCAAACCGTGCCTATCATGATGTGGCTGGCGTTTAATTCTTTACCCAGTTTCTGTGCAAGGAATCTGGGCGTATCTCGAGTTTCATCTTTGCCCATCTGCTCATAAACCTCCGTTGACTCCCTAAATCCCACTACCCTTGTCCCATGGTGATCTATAAGGGCCTCCTGCACATGCCTGGACATAATCTGGACGGCATTGCTGGAAATGTTTTCATAGTCAAAACAGAGCCTGGATGCCGGAGAATCCAGCATCTCAGTTGCGTTGTAACCAGAGATCCCATTAAAAAATGGCATCACGGCTATCCTTTCTATCTGAACTGCAGAAGAGGCAGGTCGTGATTGACCATTTGCTCTGAGAGCCAGAGACCATTCAGCAAGCAATCCCAGGGCGACAAACACGATTATTATCGACCGAAACGACATTTTTCCCCCATTCATAATAAAGTCGGAAATCTCACCTTACAGGATTGTAATGTTTGAAACCTTATGATACAATTAAAGCAAATTTCCAGAAAAAAATATTTTTGAACAAATTATTTCTTTCTTGCGTATATTTTGAGGGAGGTATATGTGAACAAAAATCAACTAGACTCGTCTGAAAGAAGACGTCATCCCAGGGTAAAATCGCTTTGGCTTATATCCTATGTAGGAAAGGAAGAAGGCGTTCAAAAGTCTCCCTTTTCAACGACCAGAACCCTTGATATGAGTAAAGCTGGGGTTAAATTAGAAACCATTGAACCCTTAGACAAAAACGCTCTATTGGAGATGGAAATAGCTATTAAAGAATCTATCTTTTCCGTTAATGGGAGGGTAGTGTATTGTCGGCAAGTTCCTGCCGGAAATTACTTCGTCGGTATTCAGTTTGACCAGCCTGTGGAAGAAATAGTCAAGACAATTTCCGACGACCTTTTAGAAACCTCGCCTTGATAGGAGTCTAACAGGTCATGTTTCCGAGGGCTATCTCTCTTTTTTCATTTTATATATTTCAAAGCCTTCCCCACCTATAAGATTGCCGCAACCTCCTTTTTGGTCCTCACCACTGTAAATTTGAGAGTTTTCACAACCTGACCAAAAATAATGATTTTATCTTCGTAGGTTATACTAATGGTAGTTCTGTTATTTTCATCTTTTTCAATGGTAAAATCCTCAGCTTTGAAAGCACGGCCAGCCATCTTCATTTTTCGATTCAGAAATGCCTTTGTATGTGCAATAGTATTTTTCGTCCCGTATATGGCCACAGCATCCATGTCGTTTCCGAGCCAATACTTGTCCCAGTACGGCCTCCCAACACACACAAGAGACCATGCAATTGCAAGAAAAATAGCTAATATTAGGATTCTTTTCATGTTAACACCATCCTTGTATCATAAAATTAAACGGATCATGATATCTTGTCTGACGATACTTCAGGACGTCCACGCTAATCTTTTCCCAGTTCCACTGACCTCTTACACGCGGCCTCAACTGCGTTCTTTGTCATTTCTTCAAGGCCCATGCTGTTAAATACAGACAGTCCGGCGGCTGTTGTTCCGCCCGGAGAGGTAACCATTTCCCTCAGCCGGGAAAGGGAATGCTCAGACTCCTTTGCCAGATAGGCTGCACCCAAGAAGGTCTGAATAACCAGCTTAAGTGATGTATCCCTTTCAAGCCCCACGGCCGTGCCTGCATCGACCATACATTCCATTACCCTGAATACATACCCGGGCCCGCTCCCTGACAGGGCCGTCACCGCGTCCATCATGTTTTCTTCCACCTCCACCGTGTCTCCCACAGCATTGAAGATGGCCCTGGCGATCGCCATATGATCCGGTGTCACGAATTCCCCCCCTGCCAGGGCACTTATTCCCTTTTGGACGAGCGCAGGCGTATTTGGCATCACCCGAATAAGCGGGATATCCTTCTTAAGGATATGATTTATCATTTTGAGGGGAATCCCCGCCGCAATAGATATGACCAAATGATCTTCCCTGATATCTTCTCTCACATCCTCTAAAACCTCTTTTATATTTTGGGGCTTAACGGAAAGAACCAAAACCGAGCTTTTACGCACCATCTCCCCATTAGAGGAAAAGCATTCCACCCCGAATTGCTTAGAGACTCTTTCCAATGCCTCTTCGCTCTTGTCGGAAGCCGACAATTTATCCGCATCATAAACACCGCTTTCAATTAATCCCTTGATCAGGGCGGTGGCCATATTGCCCGCACCAAGAAAACCTGTCTTTTTCGCAATTTTATTCATACTATCTCCTTTCCGTCCCATCCCTAAACTGCCAGTATTTCATGGATGTCTAGGATTCACCATAATTCTAAACATAACAGCATCTTTTTATCACTAATCACAGTTCCTCATATTGACGCTGAACCTTGCCAGTCCCGTAGACCCTCTCAAGCCTTCGCACAATAAAGTGACCACGAGCCATGTCCTGGAAATGATCTATAAAAATGGTGTTTATCAATGCCCCTCCCGCTGCTCCAATTATAGGCACAGCCTGTGCTGCAATTTTCTCTGAGACGTTTACTCCAAAACGGGATGCAATTGCGGTAATGAACCTGGTAATCGCCGGGGCACCCTCCTCTGCAAACCCTTTTTTCGCTATGTATTTGACGGCCGCAGAAACCTCGCGGGAAAAAGCAGCCCGCACCACAAAATAACCGGTCTCCGTTGAATCGTCTCCGGGCGATTTCCCTCCAAGGGCAAAAACTTCCAGGCAAGCCAACTTTGATTCGAGCGTTTTGATCT
>CAZENC010000261.1:0-4775 GCA_964513115.1 uncultured Desulfobacteraceae bacterium
TGGTGAAGAGTGTTGTTGGGGAAGAGAATTTTATTGACATGACCCCCAACATGTCCAACAACTACTGCTGCGGTGGCGGTGGAGGATATCTGCAATCCGGGTACACTGATGCGCGGCATCAATACGGGAAGATCAAGTTTGATCAGATCAAGGCTACCGGAGCCCCTTATTGCATCACACCATGTCACAATTGCCATTCTCAGATCCACGATCTGAACGATCACTTCGATGGAGGGTACTATACTGTTCATCTATGGACACTGATATGTCTTTCGCTCGGGATACTGGGTGAAAATGAGCGCGAATATTTAGGCCCTGACCTGGCAGAGGTCGGACTATAAGACTGACAAAGACAGGTTCCTTAAAACTGAAATCCCGCCTTTATCCGGCGGGATTTTTGTCTAAGAGACAAGTGGGTTGCGGCCGTGTGAGGGACCGGGAGATGGAATACGGTGAATAAAAGTGCCAAGGGGCTATCAAATCAAATGAGTGTATATGATATAAAATCAGAAGAAGAATGGCAGAAGGTTTTGGATGATGTCTGTGAAGAGTCAGGGATGCCGGCAGCCCTTGTCGACAAAAAGAATATCGTACTGCAAGTCAGTGGGGAACGAAACCCGCTTTGCTCGGAAATCCGCGCCAATAATGAATCACTGGCATTTATATGTGGCCAGACACAGCAGTTTATGACGAAACAGGCCAAATCGATCCGGAAACCTGTATTTGATGCCTGTGAGGCGGGTATGTTAAAATTTCTTATTCCGCTTTTTTTAGATACTGATTTTGTGGGGTCGATCACTGTTTGTGGATCGTGTGCTCCCGGGGAAGAAATCGAAACATTTGCTATTGCAAAGAGCACGAAAATGAACGAAAACGAAATCAGGCCCCTTGCAAAAATGGTCCCTGAAGTTGATCAAGAAAAAGTGAGAGGTGTGGCACAGCGGTTATTTCAAAAAATTAAAAAGGATGTGTGATATAGCAAACCCCTTCTCTACCACCATGATACGGTGTTGTCGTATTCAAAGATAAGTTCTATCAGTTTTTCATAGTCCACATTCTCGTCATAAATTTCGAATATGGTTGATTCCTCTCCTTGTGAAATAGAGTCAATAAGCGCCCTCGTGTTGTTATCCGGTTCAGTTTTCAATATGTGGAGGGTTTTCATGTCAACTCCTAAAAAGGGATAACGAGATCCATCTCTCTCAGTTTTTTTCCCATTTTTTCCAGGTTCATATATTTAAAGCCGTATTTCTCCGCGTTTTCCCTGTTATTGGAGTAATATCTGGCCTCCATGTCCTCCAGCCAATCGAGGTTTTCCTTAAACTTGTCAGTCATCTCGATCTCCATGTCCAGCACAAACATGTGGAGATAAAAGTTTTCAACGGCCAGTCCGAGTGTGGAACGGGAGCCTTCCAGAAGATCCTCTTTTTTCCGTATTAGAATGGCCACATTTCTGATATTTTTCATGGCTCGGATTTTTTCCTAAAACACGATATAGCGGTCACATTCTTCAATGATTTCTGCGTGCTTGGCCTGGGTTGCATAATCCTTTTCACCAATTCCGGGGATATGGGTATTTTTGATACCATGGCTTTCAAGTGATACTTTGCAGAGGGCCATTTCGGCCTTGCCTTCAAGATCTGTGAATCTGGGGTCCCGTGTTAACAGCGTCCCTAGGTGTGTAAAAAACAGGGTTACCTTAACCCCATTATTCTTAGCTGCCATGCATAGTTTTATGATTTTGTCGAGATGTTGATCGGAACTCACAAAGATACCCAAAGATCTGGCCATATGATTACTCCCTGCCTAAATCCTGATAGAAAAGTTCACAAAGGCTAATAACAAAACAGGACTGTGGCGTCAATATCACAATAGAATATATACCTTTGAAAAAGGCACCATGATTCGACTTTTTTTTTAGAGGAAATAGTGATAAATTTAAAATTTGAAGAGGGATATTATAAGATATTATATTTAAGTGAGGCATATTATGGTTGATAAGGTAAGCCAGCGGCTGATTTCCGTTCTCGACGCAATAAAGGACGGCATCTATATCATTGATGCCGATTACACTTTGGAGTTCATGAATAAGGCCATGATTAGAGACTTCGGAGATGGCATGGAAAAAAAATGTTATCAGATAATAAACAAGCTTGATGATATATGTCCCTGGTGCAGGGCAAAAGAGGTGTTTAATGGTGAGACAATCCACTGGGAGCACCATATGCCGAATGTTGATAAAACCTATGATCTTCTTGAACATCCCCTGGAAAATAGAGACGGGACCATTTCGAAGCTGAGCGTATGTCGAGATATCACACTGAGAAAAAAACGCGAAGAAAAGATCAAGGCTTCCGAGGAGGAGTACAGGAGACTATTTGAGCATGTGGGTTGCGGAGCGTATATAAGCAGCAAAGAGGGGAAGTTCCTGGACGCTAATAAGGCCGCACTGGGTATGTTGGGTTATGGAAGCAAGGAAGATTTCCTCAAGATGGATATTACCAAGGACATTTATCTGAGACCTAAGGATCGTCGAAAATTCCAGGATATGATCGAGCGCGATGGCAACGTGATTGACTACGAAGTGTATTTCAAGCGCAAAGACGGAAGCCCGATCCCAGTCTTGCTGACGAGTCATGTGCGATATGATCAAAAGGGAAATGTCCTGGGGTATGAGGGGATAATAGTTGATGAATCGCACAGAAAACAGATGGAGAAGAAGTTGAGGGAGGCAAATGATTTTCTTAATATGATTATTCAAAGTTCACCCAACGCCATTATGGCGGCGGACATGAAGGGTAACATTATCATCTGGAACAGGGCCTCTGAGGAGACACTGGGTTATAAATCTGAAGAGACAATAGGCCATATGAACATCACAAATGTCTACCCGGAGGGGGTGGCCAAAGAGATCATGGAGATGATGCGGAGCCCTGAATATGGAGGTGTTGGCAAGTTGAGATCCTACCCTATGGTCTATGTGAGACGGGATGGCAAAATTGTAGAGGGTGATCTTTCTGCAGCAATAATTTACGATTCCAAGGGAAAGGAAGTTGCTACAGTCGGAATTTTTGTAGATCTTGAAGAAAGGTTGGAAATGGAGCGAAAACTCAGGCAAACACAAGAACAGCTATTACAGTCTGAAAGGCTGGCGGCCATGGGGCGTTTGACTTCACAGATTGCCCACGAACTGAACAACCCCCTTTATGGGATTATGAATACATTAGAATTGATGAAAACAGAGATCCCACCGGAGAGCAAAAGAAGAAGAATATTGGAAATGGCACTTTCCGAGACTATAAGGCTCACCGAAATGCTTCGGAAGATGCTTTCTTTTTCAAAGCCCGAAGAGGAAGAGAGGCAACCGGCCGATATAAACAATCTTTTGGATGAGATCCTGCTATTGCATGAGAAACAGCTACGCGAGCATAGCATCCGTATATCAACGTCTTTTGAAGAGGGCTTGAGCACGGTTTATGCGTCAAAAAACCAGCTTCGGCAGGTATTTCTAAATATGATCTCCAATGCAAGAGATGCCATGCCCGACGGGGGAACATTAACAGTGAAAACAGGGGTCGAGGGGAAAAATGTCCAGGTTGAGATTTCAGACACCGGCACAGGTATAAGAAAAGAAAACTTAAGTAAGATTTTTGATACGTTTTTTACTACTAAGGACAGTGTGAAAGATGTGGGCCTCGGCCTGTCTGTCTGCTATGGGTTCATTAAGGACCATGGAGGGGACATCAAGGTCGAAAGCGAATGGGGTTCCGGAACAAACTTTAAGATAATTATACCCATGCTTGAAGAAGATACCGCAATACCCTTATAAAACAGCATTTTCTGTTATATAATTTACTAGGGAATAAAGCCCCACCCTTAGGTGGGGTTATGTTGGCTGGCACTGCCAGTCAAACGGATCCGAATGGCACTCTTCTCCAGTCCGCATCTGCTCCCACGGTGCAAGCGGCCCTCCCTTGCGGTCTGCTGGAACCGAAAAATTGGGATACCATTGGGCTGTGGCTGTGCAGACCACGACTCGGGCCGCAGCACAGGCCGGAGGAGTTTTTATCCGGGAGATGCGTTCTTTCGAAGAGTCCCATATCTTCGCTTCCCATAACGAAGCAGTAGTGGAACACCCCTATGGGGTGCCCCTGCCCTTTGGGTGGGTATCCTTTACTTCAAAAGATGCCACCAACGTATTGTAATTACAATTAAGGATGAAAGAATTTAGCCTACCAGGCTTGCCTGTCGTACAATAAACCCTCGCCTGCCGAACGGCGGACAGACATTATTCCATCATTCCAGTATTCCAATATTCCAACTCGTCTGCCGAACTCCTCGCAGAAGTCTTATTGCAGGGAATTCGTAAGTCCTAATTAATCCACCGGTTCCACCGTTTCAGGCGTTTTGACAAGGATGCAATTTCGAAATTAGTGCTTCGATATTCGAATTTTCATCTGATGAAAAACAAGCCGTTGTTTGGTGGCATCTTTTTGAGGCCTTCCCCATACCAGCAGTTCTACTGGTGGTCGCTGATTGGATAATTATAGTTATTATAATTATTATAATATAAATTAAAAAGGTGTGCGGAAAGAGTGTTTTCTCAAAAAATTGGCGTAACCATCTTGATATACTATAATATTAAGTTATTATCATAAAATAACATTTTTTTGTTGACAAACTGCAATTACTATAATAATTATAAATCCAAAAACAGCTAAGAACAACATGGAGGGACATGGATAATGGACGATATATTGACCGTGTTTACGGCA
>CAZENC010000262.1:0-4726 GCA_964513115.1 uncultured Desulfobacteraceae bacterium
CAGGAGACCCGATCTACGGACCCGGCCGTAATTGGTGGAAAAAATTTCCGCTATTTAGAAAGGGCGCACCGCCGCCTATAAACAGACAAATGCTCCACGCCGAGCATTTGGGATTCGTTCACCCGGGCAAAAAAACCTATCTGGAATTTAAAGCGCCTCTTCCGGATGACATGTCACATTCAATCAAATTCCTGAGCGATCTGGAAAGGAGCTAACCGACTTTTTGCACGGTTATCAAATAAACAGCTTGACATAAATTAGAAAGGGGTTATAATTTTAGTAATTTGGAATGTTTTCCTACCTTTTGGAGGATTCGGTATAGACCGGATATCTTAATAGACTCTATATCTAACCTGCTGAGTCACCTTCATTAACTCACATTAAAGAGTTTCCAAGGTCGATCTCATTGCCAAGAGCAGGGCATTGTAAATGCTTTTGAGCTTTTGCCCATATCGTGGATCTGTTTGTCCTTCGATATAACCCTCTTTTATAGTGTTCTTTCCATTTGGAAAACCGGATTTAAAAAATGGAGTTAAAGCATGAATATTGTAGAACTTAAAATGACTAAAATCAGCCAACTGACTGAAATGGCAAAGGAATTCCATATCGATGGTGCGTCTGGAATGCGCAAGCAAGACCTCATTTTTTCTCTCTTGCAAGCCCATTCTGAACGAAACGGCCTTATATACGGTGAGGGAGTATTGGAGATTCTACCCGACGGCTTCGGCTTCCTTAGGGCTCCGGACGCCAATTATCTTCCAGGGCCTGATGATATCTATATCTCACCCTCGCAAATACGCCGCTTTAACTTGAGAACAGGCGACACCATTGCGGGCCAGATCAGACCGCCAAAAGACTCGGAAAGATACTTTGCACTGTTAAAAGTGGAAAAGGTCAACCACGAAGATCCGGAGATTGCAAGAGAAAAGATTTTATTTGACAATCTCACACCTCTTTACCCCGACGAAAAAATTAACCTTGAGACCTCTCCCGATAATTATTCGGCAAGAATTATGGACCTTATGACACCGCTCGGAAAGGGGCAACGTGGCCTTATTGTTGCCCCTCCAAGAACAGGCAAAACCATGCTTCTCCAGAACGTGGCTAACAGTGTGACAGCCAACGACAAAAGTATTCACAAGATCGTGCTTCTAATTGATGAAAGGCCTGAGGAGGTAACCGATATGGCTCGATCAGTGGACGCTGAAGTCATCAGCTCAACTTTTGATGAACCTGCTCAGCGACATGTCCAGGTGGCTGAAATGGTAATTGAAAAAGCCAAAAGACTAGTTGAACACAAATTGGATGTACTAATCCTTTTGGACAGCATTACCCGATTGGCACGGGCCTATAACACTGTTGTTCCGCCCAGTGGAAAAATTCTCTCGGGCGGTGTAGATTCCAATGCACTTCACAAACCGAAACGCTTCTTTGGAGCGGCAAGAAATATAGAGGAAGGCGGAAGCCTGACCATAATTGCTACTGCTCTTATTGATACGGGGAGCAGGATGGACGAAGTCATTTTTGAAGAGTTCAAAGGCACAGGGAATATGGAAATACATCTTGATCGAAAATTGACAGACAGGCGCGTATTCCCGTCCATTGATATCAATCGTTCCGGGACCAGAAAGGAAGAGCTTTTATTGGATGAGTTGGATCTCAATCGTATCTGGATACTCCGCAAATTGCTTGCTCCCCTTACGCCGGTTGACAGCATGGAATTTCTACTTGAAAAAATTAAGGGAACAGAAAATAATAAGATGTTTCTTGCTTCAATGAGTGAATAACTACCGGGCTAGGAGCCCGGCAAAAATAAAAGGAGAATAAACGAGAAATGAAAAACGGGATTCACCCAGAATACTATAAGACAACAGTCCACTGTGCCTGTGGCAATAAATTTGAAGTGGGCTCCACAGTAAAGGAAATAAGCGTTGAAATCTGTTCCAAATGCCATCCTTTTTTCACAGGCAAACAAAAGCTGGTGGATTCAGCCGGCAGGGTGGAGCGTTTTAAAAGGAAATATGCGAAGTTCAATAAAGCGAAGCCTTCGAAAACCTGAGCTAAGAAACCAGCACTTTAAACCAATCCCTACGGTCACGCTAAG
The DNA here is from genome assembly GCA_964513115.1 of uncultured Desulfobacteraceae bacterium. Classification (GTDB taxonomy): domain Bacteria; phylum Desulfobacterota; class DSM-4660; order Desulfatiglandales; family Desulfatiglandaceae; genus JAFDHL01. The sequence continues at coordinate 2,105 of CAZENC010000262.1, forward strand.
GATTGCTAGATAGTGCTTCTCAGGATTTTTGGTTTTCAATGCGGAACTCTCCTCACAGCAAATCCCGTGAATACCTTCATGGTAATGACCCCCATAATCTGATACATATCATTTTCGGGGGACAATCAAAGGGCTATACTTAACTTCCATATCCACCTCCTTAAAACTCTTTTAATTCAACTGTTATTCTATTTCCGAAAAGGATATAGGTGTTTTTTATAATGTGAAGCGACTTTTACGAGGTTATCAATGTTTGAAAAAATCAAGGAAATCGAAGAGCGCTATGATGAGCTTGAAGGACAATTGAGCCGTCCAGAGATAGTCCGGGACCAGAAGACCTATCAAAAATATGCTAAAGAACACAGCGCGCTCACCCCTATCATAACCGCGTTTCGAAAACGAAACTCCGTTCAGCGCGAAATCGAGAACAGCCGATCTCTATTGGATGATCCAGACCCAGAAATTAAAAAATTGGCTCGGGAAGAAATTGATATCCTTGCTTCAACCGTAGCAAACCTTGAAAAGGAACTCCAATTCCTCCTTTTACCGAAGGACCCAAACGATGAGAAAAACATCCTCCTTGAAATAAGGGCTGGTACAGGAGGAGAGGAAGCCGCACTTTTTGCTGGAGACCTTTTCAGGATGTATAACAGATATGCGGAATTAAGGGGTTGGAAGACCGATGTGCTCAGTCGGAATGCTACCGGAATCGGAGGCTTTAAAGAAATAATTATTCTCATAGAGGGCAAAATGGTCTATAGCAGACTCAAATACGAAAGCGGTGTGCACCGCGTACAACGTGTGCCGGAGACAGAGGCCCAAGGCCGGATTCATACATCAGCCGTCACCGTTGCCGTCCTCCCCGAAGCGGAAGATATAGATATTGAGATCGATCCGGACGATCTCCGCATTGATGTATACCGTTCATCCGGGCATGGAGGACAGCATGTGAACACCACTGATTCCGCGGTGCGCATCACCCACCTGTCTACAGGACTTGTGGTTACATGCCAGGATGAGAAATCTCAGCACAAAAACAAGGCCAAGGCTATGAAAGTTCTTCGTTCCCGACTTCTCGACATGGAACAGGCAGAACAGCATTCGAAAATATCGGAGGAACGAAGGAACATGGTGGGATCCGGGGATAGAAGTGAAAGAATCAGGACCTATAATTTCCCCCAGGGCAGAACAACAGACCACAGGATAGGGCTTACCCTGTATAAACTGGAAAGTATTCTTCAGGGGGATCTGGATTGTATTATCGATCCATTAATCACCCATTATCAGACCGAAGCACTAAAGAAAACACATTCAATTGAAACCTGACGAATTCTTAAAAAGCCCAAAGCGACTTTTTGCGAGGTTGTCAATACTGATGGACTCTTAAAAAGTCCATCAATCCCGCAAAGCGGGAGGGTGAGGGTGGAACCATTTGAATTTACTTCAAATGGCGGGGGAGGGGACGCCCTTCCCCGCCGAGTAAAAAGGTGCAAAACAACCTTTTACGAAGTTATCAAAATTGGGTGATTAAGTCATGAGGCCAAAGTCCTGGATCATAAAAGACCTATTAAAGGTGACGGCGGATTATCTCAAGGAAAAGGAGATAGATTCCCCCCGTCTTACTGCTGAAATTCTTCTGTCCCACCAACTCAAGACAGACCGTGTGAACCTTTATCTGAATTTTGATCAGCCCCTGACCGAAAATGAAATCTCGGGCTACCGCTCACTGATCAAGCGACGACTGCTTCACGAACCTATTCAGTATATAACCGGCATCCAGGAATTCTGGTCCCTGGATTTCATGGTCGACCCACAGGTCATAATTCCAAGGCCTGAAAGTGAATTGCTTGTAGAACAGGCCGTCAACCGAGTTGGAACCAATTTTACGCAACAAAACCGACCCCCCAGAATCTTGGACTTAGGAACGGGTTCCGGAGTCCTCGCCATATCCATAGCCAAAGAGATCCCGCAGGCTCAGCTTTGGGCCACCGACTTGTCTGACGGCGCCCTGAGCATCGCCCGACGCAATGCTGAAAAACACGGCGTAGCTGACAGAATCAAGTTTATGTGCGGAGACCTTTGGGAACCTATTGCAATCCTTGATTTCAATTTCGATATGATCATATCAAATCCCCCTTACATCGCCTCTGAGGAGTACGATGATCTTGCCCCTGAAGTACGTGACTATGAACCGAGGCTGGCCCTGGACGGACATGAAGGCGGTATGTATTTCATCGAGAAAATCCTTCAGGAAGGGCTGGATTATTTGAGTCCCGGCGGATGGCTCATAATGGAAATGTCCCCGGATCAAACTGGTAAGGCATTGCTGCTTGCGGAACAAATCAACGGGTATGGCGAAAAAACTCGAATCAAGGACTACAGCCACGTCTACAGGGTTGTAATAGCCCAAAAAGTCGATTCTTAAATCCTTACAAAAAATCCATTAGAGGTCCATAAAATTCCGGCCGCCTGTCTTTGAAGCGTTCATTCCAGGCAGTTACGCTCTTGTTCCTGGCCTTTTTCGGATCAATATCAGAAAGAACAAGCCCGGTATCATTGCCTTCCAATCGGGCCAAAACATGGCCCTCGTTATCCAAAATTTGACTTTCTCCAGTGAATATA
>CAZENC010000263.1:0-4697 GCA_964513115.1 uncultured Desulfobacteraceae bacterium
ACCGTTTTTCCCGTTTCGGAGATGCGGAACTGAACAACGCCTATCTCATGTCCATCGGCCTGTATCATCGGCATTTCAGTCTATTTGAGAAGGCTTTAAAGAAAAACGGGAATTCTTTAAAAACAATGATAGTATTCTTCCGCGACCTTGCGAAAGATGGAGGGGACCTCCTGAAAAACACACAAACGCGGTTGAGCGGAAGCTTATCAACGGTAACATCAAATGGTTAAAACCAAAACCAAAATAATCCTCATCATCTGCTTCGCCGCCATTATATTGCTGGCATCTCTCGGCGGCGTCCTCCTCTATTACTATTCCCATCCCGCTGCCGTAAAAGGGTTTATTGAAAAATCAATATCCAGATCCACAGGGAGCGCATTTTCAATAGGAAAACTCTCCTATTCCATCAATCCCATAAGGATCCATGCCGAGGGTATCCTGTTAGATCCCGGCGAGAAACTCAGCGGCCTTAATTTGAAAATATCTGATATTACCGCAGAAATTTGTCTTGAGGGCAAACTGGGCAACAAAAGCCTCGTCTTTGAAAAACTCAAAATTGATCAATTTTCTTTTCATGTGTCCCAAAGAATACGCCTGCCGGAGCTCCGTCCCGAACCGGAAAGCCCCTCGACTGCGGGCCGTGTCCTTGCAAAACTGATCGCCTTTCTTCTTTTCAGGGACATAAGGTTGCAACAGGGAGAGGTGACAAACGGTGAGGCAGCAATCCAATTGAAAGATCAGGATATCAGTTTAAAAGGGATCCATGCCCACCTCACTCCCGATCATCTTGTAGAAATCTCCTGCAGCACCCAGATAAAATGGCCTGATAAACAATTGAGCTTCACCGCTCCCCATCTTCATATTACTACAGACCAGGCCATATCTTTTACTGACCCTGAAATAAAGGCCCGGCTGACGGCAAAAAACGCAATCCTTAAGAGCCCTGACGTCAACATGAAAGGCGTGTCTATGACAGCGGACTTTATTTACAATATCCGCAATAAGACACTCTCTTTTGAGCCTGTAGGCCTTAATTTCGAGGGGGTGTCGCTGAAGCAACAAAATAAAAAAAAATCCAGTCCATTTGACCTTTACCTGAAAACAGAGGGAATTTTTGATTTACCTGAACGCCGGCTTAACGCTCACCGTTTTCACCTGACAATAAGGGACCTCCTTGAATTGACTGGCAGGTTAAAAGCTCATTTTCATCCCCAAAATCCGATGGGCATTGAGATCCTGATCGATGAAATCGGGGTCTATAAAAAATCATCCCTTACCCCCGAAAAACGGATCGAAACGTTGCGGCCCGGCAATCTGATGTTCAAATTCGGGCTTGAAAGGGAACAGATCGTAGTAAAAATCAAAGGGCATGAGACACATCTAATAAGGTCCGCCCTGGCATTTAATATGCTCCCTTCGGACTGGCAACTCAGTTTATTGGATTCATTTGAGCTAACTGCCGTTCGGAAACAAAAAGGCAGTTGGTACTTAACATCCAAACTTGATTTTCAGGGCATGAATTTTCAAAACGCGGATTCCACCTATGCGGGAGAAAATGTGTCAGTACATGCCGAGGCGGAAGGAAAGTTGGATCCTGCAACACTTCAGATAATTGGCAATGCCGCCCTTAAGATAGATAAAGGAGAAATCCTGTACGACCGCTTCTATATGGACGTCAACAAAAACCCACTCTCTTCTTCCTTCAAGGGATCATACAACGTTTCAAGAAAAAGCCTGCAATTATCAGGGCTCACGCTCGGGTTAAAGAATATCCTGGCACTTGATATCAGCGGGATTTTTGTTCACAGGGAGGGAGACGAAAAATTGCAACTGGGCTTGCACATTCCGGAAACCTCTCCGAAACCGGCATTTCTGCATTTCGTACTGGATCCCTTTAAGACCGAAAAACCTTTTCTAAAAGCTTTAGAAATAGACGGGAAAATCTCCGCGGACCTGAATCTGACCCGAAATGGCAAAAACTGGGAGGTTTCCGGGCACTGCATTTGGCACAACGGAAAAATTTCAATGGATGATAAGGGCCTGTCCTTCGAAGGAATTGATCTCGACCTGCCGGTCTGGTATCAGACCCTCAAAACCGAATTACCAGGGGATACCATAAGAGGATCGCTGTCAATTACTTCCGTTGTTCTGCCTTTTTTTCCGGAACAGTCAATCACACTCAACCTGGATGCCGGACCGAACTCCATGTTTGTGAAATCGCCGACCAAGCTCAAGGTCCCCGGAGGGACAGTCACGTTGGGGTCTGTTGCCGGCAGGGATATTTTCAGCCCCGGTATATCCGTAGACACAAGTCTTGCCATAACCGTCGTCGAGATCAAGCCACTTGTTTCAAAAATCCTGCAACACCCGGTACAGGGAACCATAATAGGGAGACTGGATCCTATGCTTCTCAAACACAATACGCTTAAAACAACCGGGGTGATAATCACAAAGGCCTTTGACGGAGAAATAGTGTTATCCGATCTCGGCGCATCAAGGATATTTACGTCCTTCCCTGTTTATAAACTGAGTGCGCTGCTCACGCATCTGAACCTGGAAAAGATTACAACAGGAACCGCATTTGGGAAAATTGAAGGGATCCTGGAGGGACATGCCAATGGTATTGAGATTGCCTATGGCCAGCCTCAAAAATTTGACCTGTTGCTGGAAACAGTCCCTGAAGAAGGTGTAAGACAAATAATCAGTTTAAAGGCGGTGGATAATATTGCCCAGATCGGCGGGGGGGCGAGCCCGTTCAGAGGCTTGGCCGGGAGTTTTACAGTCCTTTTCAAGGAATTTCCCTATACCAAGATCGGTGTAAAAGCATCTCTGGAAAATGATGTTTTCAGGGTCAACGGCACCACCAAAAAAGGTGACAAGGAATATTTGGTAGAAAGGGGTAGATTTTCGGGTGTAAATATTGTAAATCAGAATCCTGATAACCGTATCAGATTCAAGGATATGGTAAAAAGGATCAAACGTGTTACAGCCAAAGGCGGAGGGCCTGTGATTAAATAGAACGTCTACAGGAGGTCAATATGAAAAATTATCGAAAAGCCTTATGTGCGGTGGGTGCATTATTCACAATACTGATTTTTTCCTGCGTAACTGTAAATATATACTTTCCGGCGGAAAAAGTGGAATCGGTTGCAGGAGAAATCGTAGATGACATTAGAAACCGGAAAGGTGCTGACAAGGGATCATCATTAAAAAACTTGCTCTTGCAGAAGACACTCTTTGCGCTTTTCAGCTCAAATGCCTGGGCGGATGAGGTGACTACGGTTTCCAACCCCACAATCCGTGCCCTGAAAGAAAAAATGAGGGCGCGGTACGCTCAGATGAAACCGTTTTACCAGAAAGGTATGTTGGTCGAGGGCGCCAACGGCTATGTCTCCCTGGGAAACACCGCGGGATTAGGTCTTAAGGAGAAAAGGGATCTGACAACACTTGTTGATTCGGAAAACAATGACAGGACAACTTTGTATAAAGAGGTTGCCAAGGCACTGAAGATTGACCCAAGCCAGGTCGACAGGGTCGCAAAGATCTTTGCCGCTGAATGGCAAAAATAAACCCACTTTTTTGATTTGCCGGGTATACCGGCAAATCAAAAAATGTTTCTAATTCTGAACACCTGAATCAGGCCCGGTTCTCACCGCATTAACCAGTTCCGCCACGAAGCTCCCGACTATTACCTTGCTCTTTATTTTTACCGGCATTCGCCGCTCATCCGCCGTTACCCATACCTGGAGTCTGGCATTTTTGCTTTTCTCAAACACACCCCTGAGATGCTTCAGCTCGGGCTCCACCAGATAAGTGTCATAGGTCGTCCCGCACGCCAGCTTGACTTTTTCCCTCCTTATGACCTTCGCCATCCCCATTACGCACTTTTTACCGTCCGTGACCGGAATCCTGATCTCGAGATTCTCTTTCAGATCATGAAGGCGAAAGGCATAAAAAACAGACAACGGGTCAAATGAACCGGGCAAAATGGAAATGGGCGTTCGTTTTTCTCCGAAATTTGAATACCTGGCCTCCTTTTTGTCCCAATCGAAACTCACCAGCACATCCCTCTTGCTCTTACCCTGTTCCCTTTTCTTATAAAGAACATCGTGGGTCATATCAGTATCAGTATAGGCATCTATTTTGTCCCGGACCTTGTAGAAGACATCTGCAAACTTGTTGGTCTTTGCAGTCATCAAAAAGTGTCTCACACCGGCACCGTTTATTTCTTCGAGGGGCATCACCTCCAAAACAACTTCCCCGACGATTATGAAGCTCCATCTGGCCTGAAAGGTCAGTTTTTCACCGGTATGAAAAGGAAGCACACTTTCAAGCGGTTCTGCGCCCTGGGCAAGGCCCAAAGTCATAAAAAGGGTCGCAACCAACGCAAAAGCCAGTTCGGAAAACAATCTTGCTGGATTATTTTGTGGCCTCATAGCAAATAAGTAAAGAATCCTTACCCAAAGGTCTTTGTATCGAGCACCCCATCTGGGTGTTCCACCACTGCGTACTTATGGGACTAGAACTCACAGTATACACGGAGAATTTTTATTTTTATTTCACGCCCTGCCTGTCCCGCTCAACTTGCTTGGCGGGGCTCACTGCGTTCGCTAGAGCCCACAGAGGTCGCAGAGTGTTTTTTTGTTTTTTGAAATAAAATTCTTTTCTCTGTGATCTCTGTGTTCTCTGTGTGATAT
>CAZENC010000264.1:0-4693 GCA_964513115.1 uncultured Desulfobacteraceae bacterium
CGGTAATGCAAACAGGGGGCAAAATCTTCTGTCTGAACCGAAAACATTATCCTATGCCAGAAATGCTTGTTACAAAGGGGTGGTAAGATTTTCATTCACAAGTGAAAATTTCTTTAAATGACGTTTCAGGGAGAGGCTGTCTATCTATTTCCCTAAACAGAACTGGCTGAAGATACAATCCGGAATTTCTTCGCTTAATTAGTTTTTCTGAGACGCTGATAGACTCTTAAGGGAAAGATCAGGCCGAAAAAGGGAATCATATACATGGCGGCCACGGTCGGTTCCAAGGGGGTAAAAAATTCCGAGGCAAAGACAAGGACAAGCACATTATTCATATTTCCGAGGCTTATGGCAGAGCCAATCTGGTTTTCGGTCGGACCTTTCCAGAGAGCGGAAATCCCAACCACCAGGTAAATCCCCCCAAGTAAAATAGCAACAAATGTTGCCTCAAGGATGGTCAAAGGATTCCGGTAAAAGAAATCAGAGTATTTTGAAAATACGCCCAGATTAATGACGGCAAAAATAACCAGGGAAATGGGATAACGTCTTTTCATGATGGAATCAAGCATCCGGGGTGTTATGCGTCTTAATACCTCAACGGCCAGGATGGGTACAAAGATGACCATGCACAGGATACGCATCATGCTCAAAAGAGAAATTTCTATGGAGCGTCCCAAAAGAATTTTGACCAAAGCCGGCAGTGTAAAGGGGACTAACGGAGAAGAGATGACGACCATGACAAGCACAAGATTGACATTCGCCTTTACGAGGGTGGAGATAAAAGGGGCTACTACTCCAGTGGACATTCCGGTAAGAAGCAAGGCGGCAATGGCATAAGAAGGAAAAAACACCCTGAAAAGGAAATAGACACACAGAGGGAGAAGGATCAATTTTAAAAATGAGAGCCAGATAACGGTCTTCAGATTGTTTCTGACTGTACCCCAGATGGCCTCTATCTTGATAGACAGAAAACTCAGAAAGAGGAGAAACATCATCAGGTAAACCGGGTATGGCTGGAAAATGGAGGAAGGACGCGGCAGGAGTATGCCTGCAAGCATGGAAGAGAATATGACCAGCAGGAGGATGAAATCATCTAACCGAAACATTAGGAAACCGGGTATGAGTCATTAGGTGTTGGGCAACGGGTGTTGGATTGTCTTGGCATGAATTGTTTGCTCCACTCAGCGCGTTCCAGGATTTCAAGGCTTAACTAGAATTAATTATGCTCCAACAGAATTAATGTCTTGCCTGACAGGACTGCCGGGAGAGTATTGTCATTATCTGAAATTCGGGGGAGATATTTCAGGGTAACATTAATTTGTCCTGAAGTTGGCTCCGGGAAAATGGATTCCTCAATCGCTTTTGAGAGCTGTTGAAGCTCATCTCTTTGGGGTCCGGGCTGACGCTCAACAGCCTTTATCAGGGATCCTAATGCTTTTCCAAAACTTCCATTACTATATCGACCTTTAGCTTCCTGAAGATCTTTCAAGGGCAGGTGCGACAGGTCGGGCAGGTTGAATTGGACTTCAGACAGGTGCGTTGGATCTGTTGAATAGCCCATAACGTTGCGATCAAAAGTAACCAACAACTCGTAGTTTGTAAGATATTGACCAAAAAGGCCAAGCCATGCCTCAAACAGCTGCGTTAGATGATGTTCGGGCGCAGAGGAATATTTCTCAAACGGAGGCAGATCCTCAAGCAGATTTTTCGAAAGCGAACGTTCTTCAAGTGCCTCATCAAGAGGTGGTTTTAGATGTCTCACCCTATCAAGCAACTTACCAGCCTCAGATTGGCTTTCTTCAAATTCCCGGGCAAGATGGAGAATAATATGCCATTTAAACGCGTTGTGTTCGTCAGGATCAGAGAGGTTTTTATCTGCCTGTTGAATCATTTGCCTGATTTTCCACGGGGTTTCCTCAGATCGATCGTTTTGCCGGTAAAAGCTCAATGAGGCTGCATAGCCTTTGTCCTGATTTTGTTTAATCCATAATTGATATTCGGAGAGCAACCTTTTGAAATCCCATTTCGGCTTGAGGGACTCGGGCGGGTATAGGACATTAATTGGCGGAAAATGCCCTATTTCAGCCAATTGAGCAGGCGCATCCATGAACCAAGGCCGGCACATTGTTATCATGCCGAAAAAGGGGAATAATTTTCTTAAATCTGTGCCGCTTATATGAGTATGCGGGAAAAGAATAACCGGTAGATCGGTCAAATTGTAATTTAATCCTCCTGAAGTTCTTTTAGGTTTTCATAAAAGTCCAGTGATTCCGGATTGCTCAAGGCGTCTCTATTCAGGACCGGTTTGCCATGCAATATATTTGTGACCGAACTTTCAACCTTTTTCATATTATGGGTATAGGGGATGTCAGGCGTCTCAATGATTTTAGCCGGAACGTGTCTGGGGGAGGCCTTCTCACGCAGTGTCTTTTTGATTTTGCCTTTTAGCTCATCGGTTAATTGATATGCTTCAGCAAGTTTGACAAAGAGGATAATGCGTTGATCTCCCTTCCAGTTTTGTCCTATTGCCAGGCTGTCTGCTATTTCTTGCAGTTTTTCCACCTGATTGTATATTTCAGCCGTACCGATTCTGACACCCGAAGGTTTTAGGACAGCGTCGGAACGGCCATGAAAAGTTGCTCCGCCTGTCTCGCTATTAATTAAAATAAAATCACCATGACGCCACACATTTGGATAGACATCAAAGTAGGCATCTTTATACTTTTTATTGTCAGGATCATTCCAGAAATAAAGAGGCATCGAAGGGGCAGGTGCTTCACATACAAGTTCACCTTCCTTGTCAACCACGGGTTTGCCGTTTTCATCGTATACATTTACTTTCATGGCCAATGCGGGAAATTGTAATTCACCTGCATATACGGGGCTTATAGGGCTTCCGGTGAAAAAACAACCGTTTATGTCTGTGCCGCCTGCACTGGAATTAAACCAGACGTCTTTTTTTATTTCCTGGTAAACATACTCAAAGCCCTCAGGTGACAGAGGTGAACCGGTTTGCCATATTTCTTTGAGAGATGACAGGTCGTAATCTTTTCCCGGTTTAAGGCCCTGGCTTTTAATGAAATTGATATAGGATGCGCTGGTACCGAACATCGTTACCTTTTCATCCTGGATTAACCTCCACATGGCGGTCGGATCAGGATAATTTGGATTGCCATCGTATAGGATCAGGGTATTTCCTGTAGCTAAAGAGGTATGCATCCAATTCCACATCATCCAGCTACAGGTCGTTATAAAAAAGTGAATATCTTCTCTTTTCAAATCAGTTTGCAATATCAGTTCCTTTAACTGATTGATAAGAATTCCGCCGGCTCCCTGAACCAGACACTTTGGCTTACCGGTTGTTCCTGAGGAAAACATAATAAATACAGGGTGATCAAAAGGCAATTGTTCGAATTGAATTTCAAGCCCGCTTTCCTTGGACAGGAAGTCTTCAAAATATACGGAGTTCGGGATATCGGAGATGTCAGTTTTTTCTTGCGTGTAGGAGGTTACCACAACTTTTTCAATAGAAGGAATTCCTTTTGCAATTTCGGCAGCATTTGAAAGAGAACTGAAGGGTTTTGCCTTATAGAAATATCCGTCGACAGTGAAAAGGACTTTTGGTTCGATTTGACCAAAACGATCCAAAACCCCCCCCGGACCGATATCAGTGGCACAGGAAGACCATGTTGCACCGATACTCGTTGCAGCAAGCATTGCAATGGCCGTCTCCATCATGTTGGGCATGTAGGCCGCTACTCGATCTCCAGGAGAAATACCCATCTTGCGAAGTGATTCAGCCAGACGCGCCACAGTGTCATAGAGCTCAGCATAGCTGATTGTTGCTGTTTTTTGTGTTTCGCCTTTGAAGATATAGGCCGTATGGTCATCTCTGAATCTGAGAAGGTTTTCGGCAAAATTGAGCCTTGCGCCATCAAACCATTTTGCCCCAGGCATCTTATTGATATCATCTATTACGGTATCGTATTTTTTGGAATATTTTATATCCGCAAAATCCCAAAAAGAGGCCCAAAATTCAGGGATATTTTCAACTGACCACTTGTGTAGAGGCCTGTATTCCTTAAAGTCAGTCCCGTATTTTTCGTTAATAAACTGCATGAATCTGTAAATGTTCGAATTTTTGATCCTCTCCTCCGATGGTTTCCATAAAAGCTTTGCCATGATAAATCCCCTTTTCTCATAAAGAATTGGTTTATTTAAGGCATAGTTTAAGCCTTTTTTTTTCCAAAATTTTCTGTATCACCGAATCATTATTTTTTCAAAAGAATTATACAAGATTATTCCAGAAAAAAATGATTACTGTCCAAAGCATAACAGTTTGCAAGACCGACCTTTTACCTTGACTAAAATACTATAATTCGATTAAAATATTTAGTTTAATTTATTAAAAACACATTTGCGAAAGGAATGCAACCTGTCAGAAAAGGCTTCCCTTAACAATGCAAAAAACAAACCCGCTTATTGAAGAGAGGATTAACAAAGCCAGAAAATTGAAGGACATGGGAGTTAATGTTTATCCCGCAGGATATCGCACGGACACTAAGGTGTCTGACGTGATAGCTCGTTTTGGGGACATGGACGCCGAAACCCTGGAAAGAGGAGAAAGTGTATGCACCTTAGCAGGCAGGATTATGTCAAGGCGGGACTTTGGAAAGGCATCTTTCATTCACAT
>CAZENC010000265.1:0-4677 GCA_964513115.1 uncultured Desulfobacteraceae bacterium
AAGCAGTTAAAGCTGTTTTAAGATGCCCCGCCCTGTGGGCGGGGTAATTCACTTATCGCCGGATAAACAATCAATATGGAACCTTATTTATGGTTGAATGGCAAAAGCCACCATGACTTATGCGGAACCAAAAAATTAATTTCATACATTTTGATATATTGACATTATTATATATATATATTATTATGTACAATGTCCAGAAAAAAATAACCAGCGCGCTTCAGGGAGGATTCCAAACGGCATGTATAAATTTTACGAAATTTTGACAGGTCCAGGGATCTGGTTCGCCTTTATTATTTTTATCGGGGGATTGATCCTTCGGTTAACCTATCTTTTTGCCCTCAGTAGGGAAAAGGATAAGGTATTTTATAATCACATGAGCCTGAGCTGGGGTATGCGTTCCATCGGGCATTGGCTTATCCCGCTGGGAAGTGCATCAATGCGCAATCAGCCGGTTTTTGCGGTGGTTTTTTATGTTTTTCACATATGCCTTTTGGGCGTGCCTCTATTTTTATCTGCCCATAATATCCTGTGGGACGAAGCATTCGGTATTAGCCTTTGGTCCATGCCGGATAGGTGGGCAGACGCTCTGACCATTGTAGTAATTGGCACTGTCTTTTTCTTGTTTATCAGGCGTCTGGCCCGTCCTGAAGTACGAATCCTTACCAGTTTCTGGGATTATTTTCTCCTTGTCCTTACGCTACTTCCTTTTCTCACGGGGTTTCTGGCCTATCATCAATGGGGATCATACAATACCATATTGACCCTCCACATCCTTTCGGCCGAAATCCTGTTGATAGTAATACCTTTCAGCAAATTGGCACATGTGTTTCTTTTCTTTTTTACCAGGGCCTTCATCGGATTTGAGATGGGGGGCCGGCGCAAAGCCAGGGCATGGTAGAATGAAGGGAGTTTTGAATGTCTAAAAATTTAAATCATACCACTGAACAGCCTGTCAATGTTGAAAAAATAAAGAAGATTCTGGATGTGAATAATGGTGCTCTTATTAGGACCTGGCTGAACATCTGTTCTCGTTGCGGCCTGTGTGCGGATAGTTGTTTCTTTTATTTGGCAAACAATAAGGATCCCCTGCTAAGTCCTGCTTATAAATTCAAGACAACCTTGGGAGAGATGTACAGGAAAAAGGGAAACCTGGACCGTGAGTTTCTGAAAAAGTGCTATGGTATTGTCTGGGGAGAGTGCACAACCTGCAAGCGTTGCTCAATGTACTGTCCTTTTGGTATTGATATCGCCACAATGATTTCCACGGCAAGGACGGTCTGCTGGTCTCAGGGCGTCTTTCCCGAAGGACTTGCGCGAACCCTGACATACTACCAGGAAACTGGTAACCAGATGGGTATGTCCGAAGAGGATTTCATTGAAACCTGCGAGTGGATGGCTGAGGAATTGGAGGACGAAATCAGAGGTGTGACGATTCCGATTGATAAGCAGGGTGCTAAATACATGTACACTGTCAATCCCCGGGAACCTGTATATTACCCTCAGGACCTGGGCATGGCCGCTCAAATTTTTACAGTGGCGGGAGAAGATTGGACCATGCCAAGCTCTGGATGGGATTGCACAAATTTAGCCATGTTTGCCGGGGACCGGGAATTGGCCGGTAAAGTGGTCAGGAGCATGTATGACAAGGCACTGGAGTTGGGGGCGGAAAAAATTCTGATTACCGAATGTGGCCATGCCTACAGGTCAGCCGCCTTTGAAGGACCCTATCTGGCGGGATACACAGACGGTAAACCCCCTGTCGAGATAGTTCACTCGGTCCAGCTTTTATATGAGTATCTCCGTGATGGTCGCATTCGGATTGATCCGGACAAAAGGATTGAAGAACCGGTCACATATCAGGACCCTTGCAATATTTCTCGAAATGGAGGGCTCTGGGAGGAAGGACGAAAAATCATCGATTATGTCGCAAAGGATTTTCGGGATATGACGCCAAACAGGGAGCACAATCACTGCTGCGGCGGGGGAGGAGGTTTCATACCCATGGGGCCTGAGTTCAAAAGGCGTCGCATGGCATCGGGCCGTGTCAAAGCCGGGCAGATCAAGGCTACGGGCGCAAAGATAGTAATTACCCCTTGCCATAATTGTTTCGATCAAATCACCGACCTTAACGAGGAATATGACCTGGGCGTGAAGGTGGCTTCATTAAAGGAAATCATTTGCGAATCGATGGTAATCCCTGATCATCTAAAACCAGAACAGGTCAAAGACCAGGACTAAGGGGGGAGCATGTACAAGAAGATTTTGTTTTGTGCAGATCTTTATGCCAGTTCTGACTATGCCTTTGCTTCTGCTTTGGATTTAGCGGAGAGATCTAAAGCGGAGTTAATTATTATACATGTTCTTGAATCACGACATCGCTATTCGGGCCAGGTCATTACCGAGGATGGGGAGGTGTGGGGGTCTGAAGAGGTTTTTGATAAGTTGAAGGGCGTTTTGAAAGAATATTATTTCAGCCGTATCGAAGAAGAAAATCCCGAAAACGTAAGAATTGTAGTCAGAGGGGGGGTCCCCTGGATAGAGATCTTGAGATTTGCTCGAAAAGAAAAAGTGGATCTCATTGTTATGGGCTCTTATACCATTAAGGACCCCAAAAAAGGCCCGAAAGTTGAAAAGCCTCATCTCGGTGAAAATGCCCAGCAAGTTACTTTACGCGCTCGATGCCAGGTTTTCACAGTCACCTCACCAAAACAACAACTAAGTTTTAAAAGGGAATAATGGTTGATCCTAAAATAACCCTATTTCAACTTTTAGATGGCAGTGTATGAACGGAAAAGCAGGCTTCTGGAGACGGCATATGAAGTTCAAAACATCCATACTGATATTAGCTGGTCTTTTTTTATCTCTTTCTTTTGCATTTTCTCAAGAAGATGAGTTCTTGCTCCATCATGAGGAGATAGGGCAGCATCAAAGGCCCCTTGTTCGACTAAATCATGAAAGGCATTCGGAAATCATTGACTGTAACCGTTGCCACCATGACTATGACGAAAATGGAAACAACACCGGAGAAGATGGCCAGAGTTGCTCCAGTTGCCATGGCAAGGTTGAATCCAAGGAAAACCCCGTCCCTCTTATGAAGGCCTTCCACATTCGGTGCAAGGACTGCCATAAGAAACGGATATCCAGAGGAAAAGCAAGCGGACCGGTTATGTGTGGGAAATGCCACAAGATGCCGTGAGCGATTTAACCCGACCGCAGAAAGCCACGGCTTTAGTCCCGCCCTTTTGTGGTCGGGATTGCGGCCGGGATGTCGTACCACTAAGTCCCGCCGTTCGCGAAGCGAATCGTCGAAACTAAGTGGTGCCACGGGGTTGCCCGTGGGGCTCCACCGGCAGATTTTTTCCTGTCGGTATGCAGGCATACCAAGGGGCGCATGTAAGGAAAACACATCCCTATATTCTTTCTGGACTAATCCTTTTTCGAATCATAAGATAAATTCCGGCTGCTGGTTTTCCAGGCTTGAGAGCCTATACACCTAAGAATAGTATTTCAGATAAAGATTTTGACAATGCCGGATGAAATCATTTGGTTTTTCAGATCGGGGAGAATATTGAACCCCAAAATTTTCATCTTGAAGTCTTAATAACTGGTTTTTTATATGCATGAGATGTCAATAGCCATGAGCATGATCGAGATTGTCAGGGAAGAGATGCGAAAATGTGATGCCAAGACCCTCAGATCAGTGCGCCTAAATATAGGCCAGATGTCGGCTGTTGTACCTGGTGCTCTCTCTTTCTGCTTCGAGGTAATCACCAAAGGGACTGAAATGGAAGGCGCCAGATTAATGATGGATGTTATTCCCCTCAGAGGTTATTGCAGTATTTGTGAAAAGGAATTTGAGATCAAAGACTATGTATTCGCTTGTCCCTCTTGCGGGGCAAAAAAAATAGAGACTATATCCGGTCAGGATCTTGCCATTGTAGAGATAGAAGTGGAATGAAACTGTATATTTCAAGAAAAGGAGTTTTGTACCATATCCAACCAAAAACCTTTTCTTGAAGGCACTAAATATAAGCAACTAAGTAACGAGGAGTTTCTCTATGAAAGTCTCAGTTGTTAGAAACATATTAGAGGCCAATGATCGCATTGCCCAGCAAAACAGGGATTTATTCACAGAATACGGTTTGCTGGTGATTAATCTCATGAGTTCACCAGGTGCCGGAAAGACGAGTCTTCTTGAAAAGACTATTGATGCCCTTAAGAGTGATGTAAGAATAGGAGTCATCGAAGGTGATATTCAATCCTCCCAGGATGCTGAAAGGATAGCCAAGAAAGGTATTCCCACAGTACAGATAAATACAGGGGGGGAATGTCATTTGGACGGGAATATGATCAGGGATACATTCGAAAAATTTGACTTTGAGAACATGGATCTTCTGATTGTGGAGAATGTGGGGAATCTGGTTTGCCCTGCGGAGTTCAAGGTGGGCGAGGATTTTAAGGCTATGATACTAAGTGTCACTGAAGGTGATGACAAGCCATCCAAGTATCCGCTCATGTTCCACGAATCAAAAGTATTGTTGATAAATAAGATCGATCTTTTGCCGTATATTGATTGCAGTATGGATAGGATAAAAGAGGATTCATTAAAGATTAATCCCGATCTGCGCATATTCCAGATGTCGTGCAAAACGGGCGAGGGTCTTGATGAATGGT
>CAZENC010000266.1:0-4671 GCA_964513115.1 uncultured Desulfobacteraceae bacterium
GCGATCAACATGGGCCCGCCTTCTTTGATCGATGAGGGGAGTGTAGCACAGATTATTGGTAATTTAATAATGAACAAAGAAAGGCGTCGTCAGATGTCTCGCAATGCAAGTCGCATGGTGAACGGGTTAGGGGCCAAGAAGGTTGTGGAAACAATTTCTTGAATAAAGGGTTTTATAACAATCGTGAATGCCAGTAACAGAAAGACTCCAAGTAAAAGAACTTTTTGGAACAAATGCTCTCAACTGGGAGAAATGGCAGGCACCAAAGACCTAATTGCCAAAAAGCTTGAAATAGAGGCAATTGCCAAATATGTTCGTGACGGACAGAGAATCCTAGATATTGGTTGTGGTAACGGTATTACTGCAATTGAACTGGCCCGTTCTTTCGAAGTTGACATTCTTGGAATTGACTATGCTGAGGAGATGATTAAGGGAGCAAGAAATTTAGCAAAAGGCCTTAATTTGAAAGGAACGGTAAGATTCGAGATTGGGGATATTGAAAATTTGCATGAGTATGGTAGGAAGGTTGATCTAGCTTACACGGAACGCGCTTTGATCAATCTGCCTGACTGGGAGACTCAAAAACAAGCAATAAGAGCTATCACAGATCAGCTGGTCCATAGAGGGCAATATGTAATGTGTGAAAATAGTCAAGACGGTTTAGATATGATCAATACACTTCGTGTACGAGTAGGGTTGAAGGCTATTGAACCTCCTTGGCATAATCGATACTTTCAAGACATGGAATTAGAGCAATGCGATTTTCCCGGGGTTGTGCTTGAAAGCATTGATTTTTACAGTTCCACATACTACTTCCTGAGCAGAGTTGTAAATGCCTGGATTGCTACACAAGAAGGAAATGAACCTAATTACAACTCACCCATTAATCAATTGGCACTTCAACTGCCATCAATTGGAAATATGGGGCAGGGAAGAATATGGGTGTGGCGTAAGGTAACTGAGAGATAATAATTGGAAGGTTAGAGCCATTTCAGCGTTACGCCGAACACGAATGATTTACCCTATGAATTCTATTATCATTAACAACCGCAAAATTGGCCCCGACCATCCGACTTATATCATTGCCGAGATGTCCGCCAACCATAATCAAAAATTCGAGCGGGCAGTGAAAATCATAGAGGCCGCGAAGAATGCAGGGGCCGACGCCGTGAAGCTACAGACGTACACACCAGACACTCTTACCATTGACTGCGACAAAGAGTATTTCCGTATAAAAGGAACGATTTGGGAAGGAAAGAACCTGTATGATCTCTACCGCGATGCATATACTCCTTGGGAATGGCAGCCCAAACTAAAGGAAATTGCGGACAAATTGGCATTGGATCTGTTTTCTTCTCCATTTGATTCAACCGCAGTTGATTTTCTAGAAGACATGGAGGTGCCAGCCTATAAAGTGGCATCATTCGAAGTGGTTGACTTGCCATTGCTGCGCAAGATTGCCAAAACAAGTAAACCTATCATCATGTCCACTGGCATGGCAACGTTATCAGAGATTGATGAGGCGGTACAAACAATTAGAGGGTCGGGTGGCAGTGAATTAGCCCTGCTAAAGTGTACCAGCGCATACCCCGCTCCCATAGAAGAGATGAACCTGCGTACCATCCCCCACCTGGCTGAGGTATTCGGTGTGCCGTCGGGTCTTTCAGACCACACAGTAGGCATTGCCGTGCCTTTAGCTGCTGTGACCCTGGGCGCTTGCATCGTTGAAAAACACCTGACTTTGTCCCGGAAGGAAGCGGGACCAGACAGTGCCTTTTCAATGGAGCCCTATGAATTTAAGAAGATGGTTGAAGCGGTTCGCATAGTTGAGAGGGCCATAGGAGAGGTACGGTACGAAGTCACCGGAAATGAAAGAAATAGTAGGGTATTCCGACGTTCGCTTTTTGTAGTGAAAGACATTCGGGCTGGAGAAGAATTTACAGAAGAGAACATCCGGTCCATACGGCCGGGGCATGGTTTGCATACCAGGTATTTGAATGAGATTCTGGGAAGTCGGGCCATAAAAGATATTAAGCGGGGCACGCCCCTTAGCTGGGATTTTATTGACTAGGCTCATTGAAAATTCATCATAAAAAGGTTTGAGGATTATTCATTTTTTTGTCACGACTAAGCCTAGGGAAATTGAAAAAGAATAATTGATAGTGCAGCCTCATGGAAAGCCTGTCAGTTGATGTTTATATATTCAGACTTTTGCAAAGCCGGTAAAAATCGGCGTTGTTTGTAACTTCTGGAATAAAAATCTCCCAAATTCAAAAAAATATCCAAGAAGAGTTATATTGCTGAACAGTACTTTGGGTTGAGCAATTTACATGATGGTGCCCATCGGTCTAGGTTAACGAAGATTTTAAAGAACATTGGGGATACAATGCGCAGGCAAACCTACCCCATGAAATGCGAAGCTTATTTAACTGGGGGGTTAACAAGTTTAGAGGATCTAGCTTGCTTGTAACTGACTAGGGACAGAGAGATAATTCCGGAAGATTGAAAACAACATATTGGGATTACTTTATAAGCGAATAAAGCTTCAAAATGAGGCATATAGGCCAACAAAAATAGCAGCGTAAGACTTAGTCACAATTCTTGTCAAGAATACTGGAATACTGGGAGCGAATAGACAGATTGTAGGTTTTCCGAAATATTTAAAGGTTTCAAATGGAAAATGACTTTATAAACGATAAGGCTTCAGAAACATATCAATTGAAACGCTGGCGCGGCAGGTTTGGAGATGATTATATTGAACGGAACATTTTGGAAGAATGGAAGATAGAACCTGGGAAAGAGGCCTTTCGGAGGATGTTGGGCAAAAGGAAGATAGGTTCTATCCTAGAGGTAGGCAGTAATATTGGGCTTAAACTGGTCTATCTTACTGAGTTGTTAAAAGATAAGGTGGATCTCTACGCTGTAGAACCAAACAAAAAGGCTTATTCTGCTTTAATCTCAGAAAAGAGAATAGATCTGAAAAAGGCATGGAATTGTAGCGCCTTTGATATTCCCTTAGAAGATGCTTCCATAGATCTAGTTTTTACATGCGGGGTTCTAATTCATATTTCGCCGGACGATCTTGGGTGGGTCACAGATGAAATCACGCGGGTGGCTCGAAAGTATGTCCTCTGTATTGAATATTTTTCCCATAATCCTGAAAAAATAACATACCGTGGTCGTAAAAACCTCCTTTTTAAGAGAGACTTTGGGGCCTTTTATTTGGAAAGATACACAAACTTGAAATGGATTGATTACGGATTCTTGTGGAAATGCGAGTCAAAGAGTTACGATAATTTGAACTGGTGGCTTTTTGAAAAGCATAAATAATGATATGTTTTCCCCGGATTTGAATAGAATGTCAAAAATGCCTGAAAGGCTTCCAACAGACATTTCGTCCATAAGACAGATAGGTATTGAAGATTATCAAAATAATTTTTTTTGGCCCGTTTCTGACAATGATTTTTTTTTAATGGATAGATTCCTGTCGAGGGCGTTTGTAGATCTATACCGGGAGCTTGATCGGGAAGGGCGTGATATAGTTCTGAGCGATAGCAGTTTTGTTAGGATTATTGCAAGGCACTTACACGCAATGGCTGTATCAGAATTTTGCCGGGCACGTAATATTGATCTTATAGTCGGACCTCAATGGGAAAGCGACCTCAAACCTTATTGGGGAAAAAAAGGCTCTGACGTCGAAAATAGCTTGCGAGATGGAAGATGGAGCTTTAGGCTTCGGCGCATTGCAAAGAATATAGCTTTTAATTCCCATCTGAACATACGGAGTCGAATCAAGGGTCACTTTTCATCTGACGGCTTGAGCCTGGGCTCTGCCAGTCGTCTTAGACAAGAGTATTTGGTGCAGAATAATCTGTTTATCGATAATCATTACTGGTCCACACTGTTAGGTAAATGCAATTTTGGGAATAAGGTGCAGCTTTCGGTTTTAGCAAATCAAAGAATCAAAGATTTTATGTGTGTGATTGGCAATTATTGCGCGGAAAAACTTGGCATTGTGTTTGACGAACGATCAGTCTTTGAGTATTGGATTGTTCGTCTTACAAATCTGAACACCATATACCATTTCCTTCTTGAAAAAGGCCCGTCATCAAAACACTTCTTATTTACTGAAACAGCTCAACCTGTAAACAAGTTGGTAGCTCATGCTTTTAGAAGAAAGGGAACGAAGGTTACAGCCTTTCATCATGGAAATGGTATGGGAGGCAATATAAAAACATCGGTGATGTACAGTGGACCGAGCAGTTGTGACGAGTTTGTCTGCCCGATTTCTGAATGTGCTGATTCGTTTCGTCTCAAATACCAGCAGACGGAAATTTCAAAATACAATAAGACGGAATTTACTTCTACAGAGACTGAATATTACCGTAAAGAATGGAAGGAATCACAACTGAAACCGTTTCCTAAAAAAATTCAGAAAGTTATGATTATCGGGTATCCCATGACTCCTATGCGCTACTTTGATTACCCAGGGCTTTATTTTTATTTTCAGCTTGATTTAGAGCTAAGACTTGTTTCTGTTCTTAAGGCACATGGATTCAAAGTACTTTATAAAATCCATCCAGAAGTGATGACTGACGTACAAAACATTTTTGATGGTTTGTGCGACCGGGTCATATCCGAGCCTTTTGAAAATGTATGGCATGAAGCAGA
>CAZENC010000267.1:0-4664 GCA_964513115.1 uncultured Desulfobacteraceae bacterium
CAATGAGGTTTTCCATGAAGGAGAACTTGCAATTGTCATAGGCAGGAAAGCAAAGAATGTGCCTGAGGACAGTGTCAAGGACTACATATTAGGATATACCTGCACGAACGATGTATCGGATGTCTCTTTACTGGAAAAGGATCGAGGAAATCTCACGAGGGTTAAGGCCCGGGACACATTTGGCGCGGTAGGCCCCGTTATCGAGACCGAGCTTGATGCCACCGATCTAAAGGTGGAGGTCTTCGTCAATGGTGAGATCCGACAGTCAGGTCGCACCAGTGATTTGATCTTCGGAGTGAACAAGGTCGTGAGCTTTATTTCGGACATAATGGCACTGCTGCCAGGAGATGTTATCGCCACAGGCACCCCGCCGGTTTCCGGTCCAATGAAACCCGGGGATGTGGTAGAGGTCCGGATTGAGAAGATCGGGACCCTGAAAAATACTGTTGTAGGTTTTAAAACGTGACTAAAGCATTTAGAGATATTGCCATTACCGTCAAAACCATTTCTTTCTTCTGAAGTACAAAACCATGATCAGGCCTACCACAAGGATAATGCACCACAGAAGGGGGTAACCCCATGCCCACTCCAGTTCAGGCATGTTTTTAAAGTTCATGCCATATATTCCCGCAAGAAATGTTATGGGGATGAATATGGTAGCGATGATGGTCAGTACTTTCATGACCTCATTCATTCTATTGCTTACACTGGAGAGATACACATCCAGCATGCCGGAAACCATATCTCGAAACGTCTCAATAGTGTCAGCGATTTGAATGGTGTGGTCATAGACATTCCTAAGGTAAATAGCGGTTTTTTCTTGAACAAGACCCGAGTCGCCTCTTTCAAGGGCACTGACGGCCTCTCTCAACGGCCAGACCGATTTTCTAAGGAATATCAATTCCCTCTTCAGGTTGTGGATCGTCTGCAATAAATCCGTAGTAGGATCAATCATGATCCTGTCTTCCAGCGACTCGATTTCTTCGGCAATATTTTCAAGAACAACGAAGTAATTATCTACAATGGCGTCGATCAATGCATAGAGAAGGTAATCAGATCCCTCTTTTCTAATACGTCCCTTTCCCTTTCTGAGTCTTTCCCGAAGTGGCTCAAAAACATCTCCTACCTTTTCCTGAAAAGAGATGACGTAATGGGGACCAAGGACTAAACTAAACTGCTCAGCCTTTACCTCGCCTTCTTCATCGTCATAAGTAAGCATCTTGACAATTAGGAACAAGTAATCTTCGAAATCCTCCATCTTAGGGCGCTGGCCGGTATTAACTATGTCTTCAAGGACTAAAGGGTGTAAGCCAAATCCATCCCCAACTTTTTGGATTACATCCACCTCATGAAGACCATCAATATTGACCCATGTCATAGCAGGTGTGTCCTTGTAAGGAAAACATTCATCTACAGAAGCCAGTTCTCTCTCTTCAATGCTGGCCTCATCGTAGTCAATAACGCGTATTCGTGTCTTCTCGATTTTCTTTTCACCCACATGGACGAGGGATCCTGGAGGGAGACCTGACTTTTTCGAAATTCTCTTTATGAATCTGAGCATTTTGATTTACCTCAACGATTGATGTAATATAGTGATATTACAATATCGTTCAAATAATTGCAATATGTTGATATTTGCTGGGATTAGGAGATTTGAAATAGTGTAATTGGGATGAGGTCGGACCGCGCTAGGTTTCTTATTCAAGTCAAAAATACTGTTTGAGGGCCACTATACACAACTGGTGGGTCTATATTATCGAGAAAAAGGGAAATAACTGCATGTATCAGCTTAGAGAGCAAGCGGCACTTACAACGTCAGTTTTGATGACGAAAATATCCTTTTAAGCCCTGAAAACACATGTATTTGTAACGAAAACCTTAAATATCAACAGGATAGCTTGGTTCGACCTATAGCCCCACAGCGCCCTGACCGAAACGATCCGCACCGGTATCAGCATTGAGGATTACAAGCGCTGGTCTGCGCAACAGGTTCAAGATCTGCGAAGTCGATATGCCGTCCCAGGCGAACGCCTTTTGATCAGCGTTTCACGAATGGCAAAAGAAAAAAGCCTTGACTTCTTAATCGACGGGCTGTAGAAAGTGAAAAACCGGAGCCACGCACCCTTTAAATGTCTGCTGGTGGGAGACGGTGCGGAAAAGGAGCGACTCGAGGAGAAGGTAGCCGAGCTTGAGGAATGGTTTTGCTGGAAGCCAGGGCTGGCGGCTGTCCTGGGGTGGCGGTGAGCGCCAGCGGCGTCTACGACGTGATTAAAGACCGCTACAATGGATTCAAGGTTGCAGAAAGAACCGATTACTGGGCCGAAACGGTTTCCAATCTTCTAGATGACGGCCGACGGCTGTCAGTACTGTCCGAAAACAGCCTGGCATTTGCCGAGAACTTTTCCGTAGAAAAGATAACCGAAAAAGTCTCAAGACTTTATCGGCGTGTAATTGTCCTTCATCAATCAGAAAACGGTTGATCAAAAAAATATTCTCCTCCCTGTCGTCTTCATCCTTTCTTCATCTTGACCTGCTACCTTCCAAAGCAAATTCGGCTGGGAAAATGCGAGCCGTCTTTTTTGTAACCAACTGTGAAATCACAGAATTCAGATGAAGGGAAAAGAATATGAGATCCTCATTCCTCCCGTTTTCCAAACCAGCCATCAGTGAACTGGAAATCGAGGCGGTTGCCGAAGTCCTGCGCTCCGGCTGGATCACCACCGGCCTGAAAGCAGCCGAATTTGAAAAGGCTTTCCAACAATACTGCGACGCCGAAGGGACGGTGGCGTTATGTTCAGCAACAGCGGGCATGCATCTTTTGCTGGCCGCCCTGGGCATTGGCCCGGGGGACAAAGTGATTACCCCCTCCATGACCTGGGTCTCCACGGTGAATCTAGTCGTCCTCGCCGGCGCCACCCCGGTTTTTGCGGATGTTGACCGTGATACCCTCATGGTTTCCGCGGAAACCATCGAGCCGCTCATCACCGATCGCACCCGGCTGATTATTCCGGTGCATTTTGCAGGCGCCGCGGTGGATATGGAACCTGTGCGGCAACTGGCCGCAGGAAAAAGCATCCATCTGGTCGAAGACGCCGCCCATGCCGTCGGCACTGAATACCAGGGGGAAAAGATCGGTAAGCAGGGCAGCGCCATCTTTTCCTTTCATCCCATCAAAAATATGACCTGCGGCGAGGGCGGGATGTTTTGCTCCGGTGATCCCGATCTTATAGAACGCGTCCGCCGGCTGAAGTTTCATGGCCTCGGGGTGGATGCCTATGACCGGACCATGCAGGGCCGTGCCCCCCAGGCCGAGGTTCTGGAGCCGGGGTTCAAGTACAACCTGACCGACATGGCGGCGGTCCTCGGTTTGGGTCAATTGAACCGGCTGGATAAGTTCATAGAAAAACGCTCGCTTCTGGCCTGCCGTTACCATGAACTTCTGGCCGAAGTGGATGAGATCCTGCCCCTTGCCATGCCGTCCTACTCCATGCGCCATGCCTGGCACCTGTTCGTTGTCCGCCTGGACACCGAACGGGCAGGTATGGGTCGAGAGACCTTCATGGCGGAATTGAAAAAGAGGAATATCGGCACCGGTATCCACTTCAAAGCGGTGCATACGCAGAAATATTACCGCGAAACATTGCGGCTGCCTGAGGGCGGCCTGCCGATCACCGAGTGGAATTCGGATCGGATCTGTTCCCTTCCCCTGTTTCCGGACATGGCCCTGGAGGACGTGGACACGGTGGTCGCGGCCATCAAGGAGGTGCTCGCATGAATGTGCCGGAGCTTTCCGTGGTCATTCCGGTCTATAATGAAAAAGACAACCTTCCGGAACTCATCGATCGCTGTCTTGTCGCCTGCAAAAAAACCAGCCGTAGTTATGAGATCATTCTGGTGGATGACGGCAGCAGGGATGGCTCCCGGGACATTATTTCCCAGGCCGCTGATCGCCACGCCGAGGTGATCGCCGTGATTTTAAACAGAAATTACGGCCAGCACGCGGCGGTATTTGCCGGCCTGGAGCAAAGTAAAGGTGAGATCGTCGTTACCCTGGATGCCGACCTCCAAAATCCTCCCGAAGAGATCCCCAAGCTTGTGCGTGAGATGGACCGCGGCGTCGATGTGGTGGGCACTGTGCGTGAAAACCGACAGGACACTGTCTTTCGCCGCAGCGCCTCCGCTTTGGTCAACCGGATTGTCCAGCGGACCACCGGGGTTATAATGCATGACTACGGCTGCATGCTCAGGGCCTACCGACGTTCGGTAGTCGATGCCATGCTCCAGTGCCGGGAACGTTCAACCTTCATCCCCATCCTGGCCAACAGTTTTGCCGGAAGCACCGCCGAAATTCCGGTCGAACACGCCCCGCGTGAAAATGGAGAATCCAAGTACAACTTTTTAAAACTGATTTCGCTCCAGTTTGACCTGCTCACCTCCATGTCCACCTTTCCCCTGCGCCTGCTTTCGTTCATGGGCGCGGTGATTTCGACGTGCGGCATTGGTTTCGGCGCCCTGCTCATGGTGCTGCGGTTTGTCTATGGCGCCGTGTGGGCCGCCGAGGGCGTATTTACGCTTTTCGCGGTGCTCTTTGTCTTTATCGGGGCACAATTTATCGGCCTCGGTCTGCTCGGCGAATACATCGGCCGCATCTATCACGATGTCCG
>CAZENC010000268.1:0-4617 GCA_964513115.1 uncultured Desulfobacteraceae bacterium
ATCACCCAAATATATTAATATGTCATGAATGATATAACACTGCAATAAAAAATTTTTGCACTTCCAATATATTTCCTGACCCACTTAAATCAAGGGATTCATACTATAGTCTGTAGACATATTGTCTTCATTTGAACACAATACAGCCCTGATGAAAAAGAACAGCCCAAAAAGCAATAAAGCAAAGCTTTTTGAACAGTTGCTTGGCCGTATATTGAGGCAGCTGCGACCGGAACGTGGCATATTTCAGGCAAATACTCGTTAGAAGTTAAAAAGTGAGGATCTTTGAATGGAGAAGACACTGTATTTAATTGGGGTTCATCAGGGCGTGGAGCCGTTTGTGCAGGGCCCGTTTCAAGATGAAAATAAGCGCGATTTTGCGGCAAAAAGCACACACAGGAAACAAAAAGCGGACGATAGCCTTTTTTGGGCTGACGTTGATCAAGCTGGCGGTCTAATTGAAGGTTCATACATGGCGGGCTTTTTCCGTGAAGAGTATGAGGACACGGAAAACATCAGATAATTCGTAGCGTTCATATTAAATATAAGCAACATTCAAACAACCGTAGTTTCCTTAATAACATCAAACAAAAAACTGGGCGAAATCCCCGGGAATGTGACTTTAAGAAAAGGTTTGGGAAATATTCCAAAAACGAGTGTTGTGGTTGTCAGCCAGATGGCTACGATTGACAAGGCAAGACTCCTTGAAAAGATAGGAACGCTCGATAAGAAAATAACTGAAAGAATTCTTAAAGGCTGTCAAATGGTGATCAGTTCCAGTATTTTCTAATTCCTGAAACGGTAAAGTGATCTTAGAAGACCTATTTTTGACGATGCCGGCCGAGCAGCGCCCCCCGAGGGCCCTGCGAAACCGTTCAATGCCTTTAAGAAAATCGGGAGTGAAGGTGGCGGCTGATTTGATATCTAAAATATCCAAAACGAAATCTCTGATAAAATCATAGGCAGGGTAAATTTAAAGAGCGTCTTCCACTGGCTGGATCTTATATTCATTCAATCTATATGGCTGCTAAGCTTGTGCAGATAGAGTTAGATTATGTTTAAAATTGACAGGAATATGTAAATTTTAACTCAACTTGCTGTCCAGGTTAAGCTCTAGCGTGGTGTTTATTTATAAGGGCTGAAATCAACCCCACGCTGTTGTCCGCGCTGCTCGTTCCAGGCCATTTCATTCTTTGGAGGAGGCACCAGTTCTTCCGGTCGCTTTCGGATAAGCGTAAGGGCCTCTGAAGGGCAGGTGCTAACGCAAAGGCCGCACCCTATACATCTTTCCTTGATGACCCGGTATGCGTCATCACCTTCCTCGATGGCGTTTACCTGACACCGCTCTTCTGCACAAATGCCGCAGGCTTCACACAAATCAGGGTCGATTTCAGCGTAGTAGTGAGAATTTACCACCATGGACGCAGGGATGCCCAGCTTATTTATTCCCCGCAACACCCCGCAACAGCATCCGCAACAATTGCAGATGAACCAGTGGTCGGTCTCCGTATTCCAGGTCAGATGGACAAGACCCGCATCCTCGGCCATGCTGAGAACCTTGTTGGCCTCTTCCTTGGAAATGACTCTACCCCCCAAATAATTATTTTCAAAAATCCCAGGCACGGGGGCAATGGCCATACACACTTCCAGGGGCTTTTCACAAGGGTTATTCAAAAGTCCTTGCTCTTTCTTGCAAATGCAGTCCATGACCATAAACGACCGGGAATTTTCGATAAGGGAGGATACCTTCTCGTAAGATAGGGCCTCATGTTTGGCTTGAATCTCTCTTTCGACGGGTACCACCTGCATGATTTGCGGTTTATTTTTGAAGAACTGCTTGCCGTGAACATCCATGTACTCGGCACACATCTCGGCCATTTCTCTATCCATATGAGGGAGCTGGAACTCATAGATCCCGATTACCCAGGGCATCATCCTGAATAGCTTGGTTCCGCCAAAATCGACACACATGATTTGTCCCCTCTCCCACATGTTGGTCAACATATCTTCCAGACCCTCAATGGGGTGGCCCCTGCGCCCTGCAATCTGCTCCACTGTCTCAAAAGTTAATTTCAAATCACAGAAGAGCTCTGCATCTTCCGGCCTGAATATCTTCTTTAAAAGCCTTATTTCTATTCCGCTTTCGGTTTTGGGAAAACCACTTGGGAGGGTATCGAGGACCTTAGCCAGCTTATAATATACTTCGTCATTCATGATTTATGACCCCCTATTCTGGTTAGGTTGAGAAAAAATCCTGTTTCTGGAAATGTGAGTTATCAAGATCATCAGGCTGCGAGTAGAATGAACCTGATCCTGTCGAAAGCAAGAGAGGCACATTTTGTCGGGTTTTTCCAAGAGATGACCTTCTGTATGGAGGTTAAATAGTTGAAGAAAGAGCTATTATTTCATTGGAAGCAAAAAAGGGCCTCCAGTCAAGAGAAATTTAAGAAAACATGATTTTTCTCTTGACTTTCAAAATGGGGCTGAATATTATTGCACTGAGCGCTCAGTCAGTTTAACAATTATATTTCAGGATAACCATATGTCCAAAAAAGATTCCATTCTTCATGCTGCTACCCTTCTCTTTTCCCATAAGGGATTTAAGGACACCCATATGTCCGAGATTTCTGCGATGACCGGGGCTGCGGAAGGGACGATATTTTATCATTTCAAAAACAAAGAGGTGCTCTTTTTGTCCATCCTTGAAAAGTTCAAACGGGACATTATTGATGAGTTTGAAAGATATCAGAAAGAAATAAATTTCGAAACCGGAATGGATATGCTGGAGGGTTCCCTTTCCCTATATCTTTCACTTGCAGAGAAAATGGAAGACCGGTTTCTTCTCTTGCATCGACATGATGCCTATGAGCTTGCGAAAGTTAATTCCACCTGCAAGGAATATCTTGAGGCCATATATAATTGCTTTGTGAATATTTTTGAAAAAGCGATGACAATGGGCCAAAAGGATGGCTCAATACGAGATATGCCTGGCAGAAAGACGGCATTGATCATTTTTTCTATGGTAGATGGCTTGATAAGGTTCAATACATATGACCTTTATGATGCAGGCTCACTTTATAATGACCTCATTGATATCTGCCGCAGGGTGGTTAAAAATCAAGACATTTTAGAGCATGGTGATGTAAATGCTGACGAGGTTTTTTCCATTTCTTGAATGGTTCAGAAATTACAGGATAGACAGCCTGAGAATTGACGCCCTTTCAGGGCTGACTGTAGCACTGGTGCTTATCCCGCAATCCATGGCCTATGCACAATTGGCCGGACTCCCTGCTTACTACGGTTTATATGCCTCATTTTTGCCCCCAATGATTGCGGCTCTGTTCGGGTCGAGTCGCCAGCTTGCAACCGGACCCGTTGCCATAGTTTCTTTAATGACAGCGGCTTCACTTGAGCCATTGGCCACTGCAGGAAGTGAGGGTTACATTGCTTATGCCATCATGCTTGCCCTCATGGTAGGTGCGTTTCAATTCGCTTTAGGGGTCTTGAGGCTCGGTCTTGTAGTCAACTTCCTCTCCCACCCTGTGGTCAATGGCTTTACTAACGCGGCGGCCATCATCATTGCCTCATCCCAGCTTTCAAAAATGTTCGGCGTGTATGTAGACAATGGGGCACACCATTATGAAACCATTATCCGGGTCATTGAGGCAGCGATTCATTACACCCACTGGCCCACCTTTTTTATGGGGGCACTCGCTTTAGCCATTATGTATGGCCTGAAATGGATATCGCCAAGAATTCCCAACGTTCTCGTGGCCGTAGTTATCACGACCGTCCTTTCATGGACTATTGGGTTCCAACACAACGTTTCAACACATATCTCGGCGATCAAATCTCCCGAAGCTCGAAGCCTGATAAAAGAGTTCAATAAGACTGTTCGAGAAATACATCAACTCGGCGAACAACGGACCGAAGTCTACAAGGATATAGAGAGGGCCAGCGAGGGACACGATATTGTTGCCGTTCTTAATGAAGAGCACGCCGCAAGTATCCTCACAACAAATATCGAGCGACTTAAATACAAAACCCATTCCTATCGATCACTAATTAGAAACCTCATGTTCAGAGAAGTATCCGACGTTAACGGATCACTTCAATTCTATTCGGCAGAAGATCTCCCTGGAGGAAGCCAAAATGACAATCGTATCTGGCGCATAAAGGCGGGCAATAATTCCTTGCCGGAAGATACTATTATTATGATGGGCGGCGGGGCCGTTGTCGGTGTCATTCCCAGGGGGTTGCCATCAATGACGGTCCCGAAAATAGACCCTGGAATAATTTTACATCTCTTCCCATATGCAGTCATTATCTCCCTGTTGGGTTTCATGGAAGCGATTTCTATCGCCAAGGCCATGGCAGGCAAGACAGGCCAGCGGCTGGATCCCAACCAGGAACTCATTGGCCAAGGACTGGCAAATATCTGTGGCGCTGTCGGCAAGAGCTATCCGACATCCGGTTCCTTTTCCAGATCTGCAGTGAACCTCCAAGCCGGAGCGGTCTCGGGCCTATCTAGCGTGTTCACCAGTCTTGCTGTCGTAATCGTGCTTATATTTTTCACCCCGTTACTTTACCATCTGCCACAGTCCGTGTTGGCCGCAG
>CAZENC010000269.1:0-2374 GCA_964513115.1 uncultured Desulfobacteraceae bacterium
CCCCTTGGCCAGCCTCCTTTTCTCCGCCTTTTCCGCCACAGGCTTGTTGTCACCTGTCTTGTTCAAAGGCTTCTTAGATACTATGAGGCTGTCAGACTCCCTGTATCCGTTCATCACTGCATTACTCCCTTGGGATTTTCAATGCGGACCTTATGCAATCTAAATAAGGCCAGATACAGGGCCTCCCGATTCCCGCGCAAAAAGCTTCCATGCATGCATGAGGTCTCCGACCCCGCCACGTCCTTATATCCCTTGCCATTGCGGAATATGAGATATTGCCTTCTGTATACTTGAAGAACATCGGCACTTGGACTCATATCTCTTACGAGGCTCAATACTCAGCCTACACTTTCCCTTGTCAACGCTTCACCGGCAATGTTACCATTACCGGCGCATGACTCAGGGCTGATGTGGGTGGCTAGCCCTTCATCATAGGACACTTTCAGTCCCTACTTCTTGCCGGTTTTAATCGGCGCTCTCAAACGGAGACTTGACCCCAAATCCGCCATAGGGCTTATGATGCAGGACATTTATTCTTGGCTGTCGTTGCATGGGTAATACGCACCCTATATTCTTTTTTAGAAACATACCTGTCAACTAGGCCTGACACCTATTCTTTTTTACCTATTCTTTTTCGAGGAGCGTTACCCCCTGTCATTTCGAAGGAGTCTTCACGACTGAGAAATCTTAGATTTCTCGCTCCGCTCGAAATGACATTTTAGGGCAATTTTCATTCAGATCCTTACCCCTCACTCCTTACTTTTCCAGAAGATAAAGCTTGAAGTCCCCCCAAACCTTAACCTTATCCTTAACCTTATCCTTTTTCTTTCTTTATCCTCATCCGTGGCTAAAAAACATTTTCCGCATCACGCCAACCTACAACTTTCACACCTTTATGCTGATATTTTTCTGTTCCACCGTAGATCAGCGTCGGATTGATCGCTGCATCGCCCGCCAGGGCCATCCACCTGTCCAGTCCGGAGAAAAAATGACCGGTAACGGTCCTGCCGGATTTGATCTCAACAGGGGTAATCCGGCCCCCGTGTTCAACCAGAATATCCACCTCGACACCATTGCTGTCGCGCCAGAAATGAATGTTAGGACGCTCGCCCCTGTTGAGGAATGATTTCACCAATTCTGCGACTACAAAGGTTTCAAAAATGTTTCCCCTGAGAGGGTGGGTTTCCATCTGTTCGGGCGTCTGTATGCCCAGCAGCCAGGATACGAGGCCAACATCATAAAAATAGAGCTTGGGGGCCTTGACCAACCTCTTGTTAAAGTTCACATGATGCGGACGAAGCTGGAACAGAATGTAGCTGGCCTCCAGCACCGATATCCAGGCCTTAACTGTATTGTGGGAAATACCGCATTCCGTGGCAAGAGATGAATAGTTCAGCAGTTGCCCCGTACGTCCGGCGCAGAGACGCACAAAGCGCTGAAAAGCTTCCAACTCCTGCACCTTGAGAACCTGCCGGACATCGCGCTCCAGGTACGCCGTTATATAGGCGCCAAACCATGCCCGTACAGGGACGTCGCGATCATACAGGGGAGGATAGCCGCCGGTATACAGCATCTGGTCAATATTCTGTGGTTGCTTAGGAGACTCCGCAAGTTCCTCCAGCGAAAAAGGAAGCAACTCCACAAAAGCGGTCCTTCCAGCCAGCGACTGGGTAATGCCGGACATGAGTCCAAACTGCCGGGAACCGGTCAAGACAAAAAGCCCCATGCGTCCATCGGCATCGATCAGAGTCTGTAGATAAGAAAGGATTTCGGGGCAGCGCTGTACCTCGTCCAGAACGGCGCCATCGGGAAAGCGTTTCAGAAAAGAGCGGGGGTCCTCCCGGGCCATCAGCCGCGCATCCGGGTCCTCCAGCGACACATAAGGCTTGTCAGGGAACACGATCTTTGCGAGAGTAGTCTTGCCCGACTGACGCGGCCCGGTAATGGTCACGACGGGGAAACCCCTCAGCAGGGAGTGAATTGTACTTTCGGCTTTACGTTGTATCATGAACAATATGCTATCCGGATTTATGTATATTGGCAATCATTTTGTCAATCTGCATAATCACGCAACCCTTAACCTTAACCTCAGCCTTAACCTCAGCCTTTTCTCTCATCCTCAACCTTTTTCATTTGCCTGCCCGATTTACCCTGTATGGAAATGATACTGGAGCTAAATCTGATGTTGCTTTTATTTAACCGGGATGTGCCCCGTTTGTTGCTCTCTGACTTCCGACTTCCGACATCTGTCTTCTGTCTTCTGACCTCTGTCCTCTGCCCTGTGTCTTCTGTCCTTTGTCCTTTGTCCTCTGTCTTCCGTCCTCCGTCTTCCGTCCTCCGTCTTCCATCTTTGCGTCTTGGCGGCTTTTCGCGA
>CAZENC010000269.1:2384-4602 GCA_964513115.1 uncultured Desulfobacteraceae bacterium
AAGAGTGTATGTCATGAGCTTAATTTACCAGGGAGAAAAGTGGAATAAATGTAAGTCTGACCCTAAAGCAATTTTCCCCTCTTTTCTTCATTTCTAATTTGACAACGAACTTCATTTGAATTATGATCTTAGAAAGATAAAGTTCAAAGGAGGAGGTTATGGGCACAAGAAGACAGACATCGATTAAGGTTGACCCAATCGCCTGGAATGCGGCCAAAGTTATTTTTAAAGAGTACAATTTATCAGTAACAGATGCAATTAATATATTTCTGAACCGTGTACGAATTGAGGGCGGACTTCCTTTCCCAGTAAAAGTGCCGTCAGAAAGATTAAGAGAAGCTATGAGAGAAGCTAATATTAATGATTTAGTTAGATATGATAGCATTGATGATATGATGAACGATTTGAAATCATGAAGTTTGCTCTGGCAAGAACAAAAAAATTTAAGAAGTCCTTCAAGAAACTTCATCTACAAGATAAAGATGAAGCTATCTATATTGATGTAGTTTCGAAGCTTTTGAATGGCATTGTTTTGGACGAAAAGTATGAAGATCATTTCTTGAAAGGCAATTTTAAGCAATACAAAGAATGCCATTTAAAGCCAGATTTATTACTTGTCTACAGGGTACACAGAGATGAAATTCAGCTTATTGATATTGGATCTGATGGTGATTTATTTGATTAGAAGATGACGCAACCAGATACTTTATTAGGGATCGCCTGCAATATTAATCTTTATCTTGGTTACTTTTATTACACCGGAAAAGGAGAGTTGAATCCATGGGTGGGTTTTTAATAATTATGATTACAGTTGCTGTCATGGCCTTAGGAGTGGCAGTTTGCTTTAAGTATAAGCAAGACCGAGGCGCTAAATCAGCAAAATAATAAGGAATGGATATTCTTTTCATTTCACTGGGGTAGTAAATCCTGCCCGCCCCGCCGTGCCCAGTTGAACCGGGACCCTTTGGGTGTTCAACCGGAGTGCCCTCTGTCCTCTGTCCTCCGTCATCCGAGCACCAAAACCCATGGTTTATTAATCACTAATCAAGGTTTGACCCCACTCGCCTGTGACCCCACTCGCCTGCTTCTCCTCCATTAATCGAAAATAATACTTGACATTTACGTACAGAATCAAGTACATTTTTTCTATCATAAAGGAGGTATGCATGGAATCAATAAATTACACTACATTTCGAAAAGAGTTGGCAAAAATAATTGATCGAGTAAACGATGATCATTGTCCTATCCTTATTACACGCCAGAAAGGACGAACAGCCGTGCTTCTGTCACATGATGATTTTAAATCATACGAGGAAACAGCATATCTCATGCAAAGCCCCAAAAACGCTGAACGTCTCAATGCTGCAATTGCCGAGATAGAAGCAGGTAAAGGTATTGAGCGGGAGCTTATTGAGGAATGAGACTGACATGGGCTGAACAAGCATGGGAAGATTACCTTTACTGGCAAAAAACAGATAAAAAAACCCTTAAACAAATTAACCGTATCATCGCAGAAACTAAACGAAATCCATTTCAAGGTATAGGTGAACCAGAACCACTACGCTATAACTGGAAAGAATATTGGTCACGCCGTATAAATAAAGAGCATCGGTTTGTTTATAAGGCTAAAAAAGATGAATTGTTAATTGCACAGTGTCGTTACCATTATTGAGAATAAGGTACCCGTTCACGGCTTGAAACTTGTCATAGCGAAGCGTAGATCCCGCTCCTCGGGGTCGAAGATCCCGCCAAGCGGGGAAATTGGAAAATAGAAATTTTATCGAGGCAGAGCCTGTCTTCTATATTCATTTGGAGAATTTATAGAACCCCCCTTCCCTTTTACGAAGAATTTCCCGCCGTCCGTTGAGCAGGTTTACCCCGTTAAATTTTTCGAAGAAAACAAGCGTAGCGTATTTAACTGGATTTGACCCCAATTTCCTTGTAAAGAATATTACCGACTTACGTGAAAGGTGGCACAAGAAACCAGGTACTTTGATATTGACAAAGCACTTATTCTATTGTAGAATTACATATTCAGTAAATTGGAGGAAATAAATATGAAAATTTCCGAGAGAGGTCAGATCACAATCCCTAAAACACTCCGTGATCGATTTGGGCTCCAGATGAACGTGGAAGTCGAATTTATACCCACAAAGGAAGGCATCTTGATGCAAAAAAGAAGCCGAAGTAAACATCCAGTAGATCTGGTGTTTGGCAT
>CAZENC010000270.1:0-4590 GCA_964513115.1 uncultured Desulfobacteraceae bacterium
GATTGTGAAATACGATGATTTTCCGAGAATATCGATCCTCAGAAAAGGGAAAGAACCTAAATACGCTGGGTTGGCTTCATATATAACTTTTTTAAAGAGAAAAGCAAGCGGTTTTTGACCTTTTTTCGGGGGTTTCTCTTACAAGTTTGATTGTTTAGAATGGTCTCTAATGTGCATATCAGGATTTTTAGAAACTTAGAAGTAGATACCCACGGGCTTACGTCCATGGCCCTCAGCGTGAATTTTGATAGAATAAGGGAAGGATTGCTTGGATTCATTTTGGTGCGGGATAGACATACCCGGTGCTGGCAATTTCCGGAGGCCAAACCGTTTCAAGTTTACCGTTTATCCACTGGACAATTAAGGTCGGGAGTTTATTCTGTTGTGACTTTTTACCATAAGATACAAACCTTACCGGGCCGAATACCGTCATCATGTCGGTCTCACAGAGCGCGTTTCTGATGTCTTGTCTTGCTAGGGACTGGGCCCTTTTCAGGGCATCTGCAATTACATACATAGCCGCATAGGCCTGGGCACCGTGATAGTCAGTAGGCGAGTTATACAATGCCACATAGTTGCTATAGTATCTTTTAGCTCCAGGATAGGTAACAGATGGGGCCCAGAGGGTGGGGGAGCAGACATAATTTGAAGCATCCCCGGCTGTCTCCAGGAATTCAGTTGAAGTAAATCCAGGAGAAAATCCCACAAAAAGTCCGGGAACCAGATTCATATCTTTAGCCTGCCTCAGGAGTAAGGCTGCATCCATTACATTTGAAATAATATATACAAGATCCGGATTTTTTGTTTCGATCTTGGCCAGTAGCGGTCTGAAATCAGGGGCTGCTGGCTCATAGCCTTCCTTCATAACCAAGTTTATAGTTAGTTTTTTTGCGAGCTGAATAATCCTTTTTACACCGACCAGGCCAAAAGGCGTATTTTCGTAAATAATTGAAGCTGTCCTGGCTCGGGCTATTTTCTTCAGGAAGGAAGCCATTGCCTGTGGATATTCGCTAACAGGCGGGTTAATTCTGAAGATATATTGCCAGCCCTGCTCCGTGATTTTGTCTGCAGATGAAGTATTTACAACGAAAGGTACTTTATGTTCCTGAGCCGAGGCAGCTACTGCCCAGGCTACTGAACTGGAAATGCCGCCACAAACCACAATAGCATTATCTTGTGATATCAGTTTATTGATGGCTGAACGGCCCGCAGAAGGATTACCGGCTGTATCTTTAATCAGAAGCTCTATCTTTTTTCCGTTAATTCCGCCCTCTGAATTGATTTCTTGCAAGGCCAGGACATATGATTTTTTTTCAATCTCACCAAGCATTGCAAGTTTCCCGGTTAAAGGCAAGACTACGCCCACTTTGGCGCCTTCGGCCAGTACAGTGCCTGCCGTTGTTACCAGAAAAATGAATGCAAAAAGGATGTAGAGTAATCGTTTAATTCTTTTCATTAAGACCTCGGTTTCCAATACTGCTGATTTATAAATAGAGAAAATAATACTCATTATTACGACCGAACGCAAATTTTTTGTCAGTGATTTCAGAATGCGTCCCTCAAAAGATTTTCTTTTGAGGTTCCTCGCAAATATGTCATTTACAGCTATCTTTTATAAGTGTTATTTAAAACCAAATATATCTGTTATTTTGTCGCACAAATAACTTGCATAAATGTAATTTGACCTGTCCGCCGTCCGGCAGGCGGGGTATAAGGAGCCTGCACTGAGCGTAAATAGTCAGATTCCTCGCGGAGTTTATCCCGTATTGCGGGGCTCGGAATGAAAAAAGCGAAGTGGTCGAGATGACCACTTAATTACGGGACAGTACACTAGTTATTGTTATAAGACTTTAGTGCCAAGGGAATAGAAATAGCTAATGAAAGGCCATCTTTTTTTAGGAGATATCATGTCTATTCAAGAAAAAATAATGATTCCCGCTCGCCTGATAGATACCGATAAAATCAGCGATTCCCCGGGACCTTATTGTATGAGCTTCGAATTCGACCCGAGTCTCTATATACACTCCATAAAAGAAATCGGCCTGGTAAATACTCCCCTTTTGATAAAAAACACGGATGGAGAAATAGATGTAATTTCCGGATATCGCAGGATTCAAGCCATCAAGGCCTTGAAATGGAATAAAATACCCTGCAAGATTCTT
Organism: uncultured Desulfobacteraceae bacterium; assembly: GCA_964513115.1. GTDB lineage: Bacteria > Desulfobacterota > DSM-4660 > Desulfatiglandales > Desulfatiglandaceae > JAFDHL01. The sequence continues at coordinate 2,163 of CAZENC010000270.1, forward strand.
CCTGAGTCCACGTTATCTGCACTGGAATGTCTCTTACTAAACCTCCATGATAATCTTGCTACAAGAAAGTTTAATATTGTGGAAAAAAGTATGTTATTAAGCCGTTTAGTCGAGCATTTTCCGGATTCTGAAATCATTGAGTATTATATGCCTATGCTGGATCTTCCATCCCATGAAGAGACCCTCCGTTTTTATATTAGGATTGAAGAAGAACTGGAAGTAGAGCAGAAAAAATACTTGGCGTTGGAAAGGCTAACTTTTCAGGCAGCTAAAATGCTTTTAGAAATCGATCCTGAATCAAGGTCCTCCATTTGCAGTCTCATATCATATTTAAAGCTTAACAGTAATCAACAGAAACAATTTATTGATTATATTGTCGATATTTCACACATATCCAAAACACCTGTATCTGACCTCATAAACAAAGGGCCAATAGAAAAGATATGTTCGGATCAAAACTTGAATACCCCTCAAAAGGGAAGGGCGGTGCTTAGATTTTTGAGAGGTAGGCGGCTTCCCTCTTTGACTACTGCTGAATCGACTTTTAAAGAAATGGTATCTAGATTAGACCTTCCTGATGGTGTGAGGATTAAATCCCCCCGGTTCTTTGAGGATCCCCATTATCAGCTTGAAGTGTCTTTCAGGGAGGGTAAGGAATTGAAAGAGAAGATAGAGAGTATTTCCCGCAAAGAAGGTCTGAGAAACTTAGGAAACCCCTGGGGAGAAGATTCGTAGTGCCTGATTTCACCATCAAAAAAGTGTTGGTAGAAAACGGGGCTTCAGGCTATTCGCTCACCAATCAGATACTTAAAAGATTGCCCGGCATTCCCGTTCAATCGATAAAAGGCGTTCAATCGAAGACGAGAGGCAATCAGTTGGATATGGGCAAGGACATACTTCATCTCATTTCTTATAAAGGGGAATTCCTCAAACCCTGCCCGGGAACAAAAGAGTATATTTGTTGCGGATATCAGATCCTCAATGTTGGGACTAACTGTCCCCTCGACTGCAGTTACTGCATCTTACAGTCCTATTTTAATCAGCCCGATTTGAGAGTGTTTGCTAATTTGGAAGAGGAACTTGAGACAGTTTTGCAGGCCATAGATTCTGAGCCTGAACGGGTTTTCCGGGTGGGAACAGGGGAGTTCACCGACAGCCTTGCTGTTGATCACATTACCTGCTGGAGCGACATCCTTCTTCCGGCGTTTTCAGAAAGAAAAAATGCGATCCTGGAACTTAAAACCAAAACAACAAATATCGAAAGGCTCCTCGATTCCAAATACAGGGATCGAATAATCGTTTCCTGGTCCTTGAATAGCCCCTATATTGCTGCACGGGAGGAACACAGGGCAGCGAACCTGAATAAGAGGCTTGAAGCGGCAAGGCGGTGTCAATCGGAGGGATTTATCTTGGGGTTTCACTTTGATCCGCTCATACCCCATCCCCACTGGAAACAGGAGTATTTGAGGAGCCTTGATCTATTGGACAAATATATTGATCCCAAAGGAATTATTTGGATAAGCATGGGTTCTTTAAGGTATATGCCTGCGCTCAAACATATCATTAGAAGGCGGCACCCAAAAACGCGTGTGCTTGACGGGGAATTTATCACCGGATTAGATGGAAAAATGCGTTATTTCAAACCTATACGGATGGACCTCTACGGGTTTATGCGGGAAAATATAGAGAACTGGCACTGCAACTTAGGTCTTTACCTTTGCATGGAATCAGACGAGGTCTGGAAAGAGAGTCTTGGGTGGTCCCCCGGGAGTTCTGCCGGTCTGAGCGATTACCTGGACAGGCGCGTGATTGAATTTTTTGGGTAGCATTCCACCCGGATATATGATATTTAAAGCCGTTCTGAAATCAGGCAATTATTGGTTTCATGAACAGCAACTAAGTGATAATTGAGGAGGTTATTATGACATTGAAAGAAAAGGTTGAGGAAGCCTTGGAAAAGGTAAGGCCTTCGCTCCAGGCAGATGGAGGGGACGTCAAACTGGTGGACGTTAATGATGACGGGGTTGTAAAGGTTATGCTTCAGGGGGCGTGCGCAGGATGTCCCATGTCTCAGATGACCCTTAAGATGGGAATTGAAAAGATCTTGAAGCAGAATATTCCTGAGGTAACAAGTGTAGAATCGGTATAGGCATAGGAAGCATATATAATTCACAACAATATGAGTTGCTTCAGTTTGTTACCCCGGCGGGTTTTTACTGAAGACTCAAAAAATGATAAAGGGGGTATTATTATGGAGATCAAAAAGATAGGCGTTATTGGCGCTGGGACAATGGGAAATGGTATTGCCCAGGTTGCAGCACAGATAGGCTGCGAGGTCTTGATGAGAGATATCGAGGATAAGTTTGTCGAGCAAGGCATGAACAATATTGACAGGTTTCTGTCCAAAAGCGTTGAAAAAGGAAAGCTT
>CAZENC010000271.1:0-4585 GCA_964513115.1 uncultured Desulfobacteraceae bacterium
ACCAGGATTTTTCAGAGGATACCTACAGGGTCCTTACTGCCGTTGACAGCGCATTGATGGTAATTGACAGTGCCAAAGGGGTCGAGCCCCAGACTGAGAAACTGATGGAAGTCTGCAGGATGAGGAATACCCCTATAATAACATTTATAAACAAGCTCGACCGTGAAGGAATGGGACCGCTTGATATCCTGGATGATATCGAGGACAAGCTTCAGATTGAATGCGCGCCCCTTTCCTGGCCCATAGGTATGGGCAAGAGGTTCAAAGGGGTCTACAACCTGCACGATCATGAGCTTCACCTGTTTACTCCCGGGCAGAACACGGCAAAAAGGAACGGAATCGTTATAAAAGACCTGTCTGATTCCAGGCTGGATGAATACCTTGACAGCCAGGCCCAGGAACTTCGCGATGACATAGAGTTAATTGAGGGGGCCGCCAACCCGTTTGAGCTTGCACATTACCTTAAGGGAAATCAGACACCGGTCTTCTTCGGAAGCGCCATCAATAATTTTGGTGTGAAAGAGATGTTCGACGCTTTTGTGAAGATGGCTCCGTCCCCGGATGTCAGGGCTGCTGTCTCACGTAATGTTTCGCCTTATGAAAAATCATTTTCAGGCTTTGCCTTTAAAATTCAGGCAAACATGAATCCTGCTCACAGGGACAGGATTGCATTTATCAGGATCTGTTCCGGGAAATTTACCCGAGGGATGAAAGTGATGCATCACAGGGTCGACAAGGAAATCTCTCTTGCAAATGCCACGATCTTTATGGCAAGGGAGAGGGAGAACGTTGAAGAAGCCTTTCCCGGCGATATTATCGGAATCCATAACCACGGCACAATCAAGATCGGTGATGCCTTTTCGGAAAAAGAACCGCTGAAATTCACGGGTATCCCGAATTTTGCGCCCGACCATTTCCGCAGGGTCATACTGAAAAACCCGTTAAAGGCAAAGCAACTTCAAAAAGGGCTTATACAGCTTGGGGAAGAAGGGGCTGTCCAGGTTTTCCGTCCGCTCTCGAGCAACGATTACTTGTTAGGCGTAGTCGGTCTTCTGCAGTTTGATATTACAATGGCCAGGCTTAAGTCCGAATACGGAGTCGATGCTGTTTATGAACCGGTTGATTATAAAGTCGCCAGATGGTTTGATTGCGGCGATCCCAAAAAAATGACCGAGTTTGAAAAGAAAAACAGCGCCCGTATGGCCAGGGACTCTGAAGGCAAACTGGCATTTCTTACGGCCAGTGAATGGGAGCTCGGTTTCTACATGGAGAAGTGGCCGGATATCAGCTTTTTCAAAACCCGTGAGATTGCCTGATTTTTAATTGCGTTACGGTTTTGAAGGTTTGAGGACACAAAAAAAGACGGCCGAACTTTTGTAGAAAATGAAAGAACTGGAAGAGACAAATTTATGAAAATAGGATTGATTGGTTTGCCCAACTCGGGAAAAACTACGATATTTAATGCCTTGACCAAACAGGAGGCCCCGGTTACTGCTTACGCAAACGCCAAAGCCGAACCGAATGTGGCGATAGTGGAGGTGGCCGATGATCGAATCCGTCGTCTTTCAGAAATGTACCGTCCCAAGAAAAGGGCCTTTTCCACTATAGAGATCATTGATTTTGTGGGTGTAACCGAAGGATCGGCCAGAGAGGGGCTCTTTTCCGGTCTGGATATGGGGTTGATAAAAATTGCGGACGCCCTGGCCCTTGTGGTGCGAAATTTTGCAAACGAATCGGAGTGCCTTTCGACACCGGTAAATGATATCGAAAAAATCATTGACGAGTTATTGATCTCCGATCTGACCATCGCGGAAAACAGGTTGGAGAGAATCGCGCACGCCTACATGCGAGGGAAAAAAACAAATGCCCTGCAAATGGAAGAGAAGGTGCTTCGAAGAATCGTCGACCATTTGAGCGAGAATAGGGCTATTAGCGATCTTGACCTTGACAAAGAGCAGGAAAAGATAGTGCGAGGGTTTCAATTCTTCACGCAAAAGCCGCTGATGGTCATCCTCAACTCGGACGAATCCGGGTTTGGGAAGAATGGCGACCTTTTGAGCGAGATTGAAAAGAAACACCGGGTCATCGAATTTGCCGGAAAATTTGAGATGGAATTATCCGCTCTGAATGATCCGGAAGAAGAGAACCTTTTTATGGCCGATATGGGCATTCAGGAATCGGCCCGGGATCGTTTGACCCGCCTGGCCTATGGGCTTCTTGGATATATCAGTTTCTTTACCGTGGGGTCTGACGAGGTGAGGGCATGGAATATCCATGAGGGGAATACTGCGCTTGACGCGGCCGGCACTATTCACTCGGACCTGGCCCGCGGATTCATCCGCGCAGAATGCTTTACATATGATGATTTAATGGCATGCGGGTCCGAAAAGGCGGTTCGCGAAAAAGGCCGAGTGAAATTAGAAGGGAAAAATTACCTGGTCCAGGATGGCAACATCCTGAGCATCCGTTTCAATATTTAACCCTAATCGGGCTTTAGCATAATATGACCGGTTCTCTGAGCGACATGCCCTACCCTTTTGCCGCCCTATCATAAATTATTTTCCTTTACCTACATAACTTAATTTTTTACCAGCCTGCCCCTTTCATACGGCCCTGGAAGACGCCCCCTTTCCCCGGACAAAGCAGAGCAGAAAAACGATACACTGAAGGCAGATAGCGAGGATAAGGGCATCATGAAAGGCTGGAGGAATAGAGAGGGACTCAGCGGACGCCTCTGAAATGCCTTCCTGGTAAAGCATGGCCTTGTGGACGAGCAATCTTGCCGAAAAAAAGGTGCCGGTAACTGCCATACCCACGGCGATGCCCACCTGTCGGATGGTGGCAATCAGGGCCGAGGCCGTACCCAGACGATCCATGTTCACAGCACCCATTATGATGCTGTTATTTGAGGGATGAAAACTCCCGATACCAATGCCCAGCAGGAGCAGAACCGGAATAATGAAGGTCAATGGTGTCTGGATATCAAAGGCAAACATCAGGCCGTAGGCCGCACCAATAGCGCCTGCCCCTATCGCCGAAAACTTGAAAGGCCCGTGCCGGTCCGAGAGTGTCCCGCTCAGAGGCCCTATCACCATGGTGACCATGGAGGTCACGGCCATCAACATGCCGGCCTGGGCTGGATTCATTAAGCGGCCCTGGATCATATAAAAGGGCATGACCAGGATGTAAGATGGGACGGCCACAAAGCTCAGGAACAGGGCCCATATGGCGCTGGAAAAGACCTGATTTTTGAAAATTCCCAGGTCCACGATGGGGTCCCTGGCCTGTCTTTCTATCAAAATAAACAAGATGACAAAAATCAGGCCCAGGCCCACAATCAGGTGGACCCATGGCGAGGTGAGGCCATACTGACGGATCTGGCTTACGCCGAAGACGAACAAAAAAATACCCGCAGAAGAGGTCAAGGTACCCGTCAGATCCAACTTGATACCCCCTCCTCGCACTTGGTCCATCTTGAGGAGGAAAAGGGCCAAAAGAAAACCCACAAGGCTTACCGGGGCCCGCACGTAAAAGATAGATCGCCAATCCAGCCAGTTCAGAAGGAACCCTCCGAGAATCGGACCGATGATAAAGCCCACGGAAACGGACATCCCCAGAAATCCGATCCCCCTGCCCACTTCGTTTCTGGGAAAGGCCTCGGTGACAATGGCGGTGCTGGTGGATATGGTCATGGCCGCGCCGACGGCCTGGAGGGCCCTGAAAAAGATCAATTGTCCGATGGTCTGGGCCAGGGAACAGACCACCAGCCCCAGGGTGAATATCCCCATGCCGAGGGCATAGATCCTTTTCCGACCCATGATATCGCCGATCTTGCCGATAATCAGCATGGTGCTGGTGCTGACCAGGATATAGGCCACCGTGACCCATACCACAGTGGTGAGGTCTGCCTGGAAAACCTTGGTAAGGACGGGAAAGGCGATGTTTGTGATACTCGCGTCCATGGTAGCCATCATGGTTCCAAGGGCTACCGTGACGAGGGCTTTCCATTTGTAGGTGTCTCGCGCGGGAGAATGAGGCTGGTGTGCGGTTTCTGAAATCATTTGTGCTGCCAGGTTTCCTTAAATTAATGTGCCAGGAATAACAGAGAGCGCCTGCTCCTTCAATATAACAGTACCCGGCGGCAAGAGGGCTTATCTCGAACCGCATAGCCGTTTCTCCGAGCGACATGCCCTACCCTTTTACCGCCCAATATCATAAATTATTTTGCTTTACCTACCTAACTTACCTTTTTATCAGTGTCCCCCTTTATATTCATGTTTGTGTTGGATACCTGAGATCCGGGCAGGGTTTTTTTGGTTTTTTTCCCGCAGCCGGATGCCGTTTTTTTCGAGGACAATCAGCCTTTTTTTGTATAGGTTGCCGATGGTCTTCTTGAATGTTTTTTTGCTGACGCCGAAAAGGTCGGCGATTACCTTCGGCCGGCTTTTATCAGTGACCGCGATAAACCCGCCCTGTTGCTTTAATTTGTCCATAATTTTTCGGGACAGGGCATCGATGGCTTTGTAGCCGGGCTTTTGCAGGCAAAGATCTATTTTTTTGTCGTCACGCACTTTTTTGATAAACC
>CAZENC010000272.1:0-4580 GCA_964513115.1 uncultured Desulfobacteraceae bacterium
CAGCTCACTCGGGACATTCGTAGCCATACCCCTTATGGCCAGGGTGTTTGCATAAACATCAATTTGATTTGCAAAAGATTACCAAGTTTTGGATAATTGAAAACAACGTGTAACACCTAAATTAAGGAATATTTTCCAATTCATCAATATCTGTGCCCAATGATACCAGTCTCCAGCAAACCCACTATTTCAGCAATCATACCGGTACACAAAGGAGGATCAAATTTCCGGAAGTGCCTGGCAAGCCTGGAAGCAGCCCAGCCCCCTCCGGAAGAAATCATCGTTGTTGCAGACGGGGACATGGATAATTCCTGGCGCGCTGCCGGGAAATTAGGCATCCGATTATTGAAAATACATGTCTCCGGAGGACCTGCCCGAGCACGGAACCTGGGCGCGCATTCAGCTGAGGGAGAAATTCTCTTCTTCGTGGATTCTGATGTGACCGTCCCGCGGGACGTCATTGACCGGGTTTTGCGAGTTTTTCAACAGGATCATGAACTGGCGGCCCTTTTCGGATCATATGATGATTCACCTTCTGAGACCAATTTTCTGTCCCAGTATAAGAATCTATTGCATCATTATGTTCACCAGAAAGGCCTTGAACAAGCCTTCACGTTTTGGGGGGCCTGCGGCGCGGTCCGTCGTGATGTTTTTCTGGAACTGGGCGGGTTTGATGAAACCTACAAACGGCCATCAATTGAAGATATAGAACTTGGCTATCGATTGAAACGGGCCGGTTACAGGATCAGGCTGGTAAAATCCTTGCAGGTAAAGCATCTGAAGCACTGGGGATTTATCTCATTGTTAAGCTCCGACTTCTTTGACAGGGCCCTTCCATGGGCAGAATTGATATTAAGAGACCGCTCCCTGAGCAATGACCTCAATCTGCGTTATTCCGAGCGCCTCGGCGTTGCGCTGACCTATGGTCTCCTGGTTTCCTTAGCAGGAACAGCCTGGTGGCCTGGATTTTTTTTGACCGCCGGTACGTTGATCCTTCCCCTACTTTTACTCAATGCCTCACTCTACAGCTTTTTCCTGCGGAAACGCGGACTCTGGTTTACACTAAAAGCCATACCCTGGCACTGGTTCTATTATCTTTACGGCGGCCTCGCATTCGGCATCGCCGTTGTCAGACATTATTTCAAGGGAAAGGGCTCAGGAACCTCAGACCTTATGGAATACCCTGAAAAAGGTGCCGATAAGGCAAAAAAGGGGCTCTCCTGATGGTGCGGGAACCTGTTGTCATTATCGGCGCCGGTCCGGCGGGTCTTGCGGCCGCCCATGAACTGGTCAAAAGAGGCTCCCGCCCCCTTGTGCTGGAGCAGTCAGACAAGGTGGGGGGGTTGGCCAGGACGGAGACATATAAGGATTATTGTTTTGATATCGGCGGTCACCGCTTCTTTACCAGAATTGATAAGGTACAGCGTCTCTGGGAGGAAATGCTCACTAATGACTTTATCAAGGTCTTAAGGCTTTCCCGCATCCATTTCAATGGGCGTCTTTTCAATTATCCCCTTGATCTTTCTAATACCTTCACGAACCTGGGATTCATTGAGAGTCTTCTTATTATCCTAAGCTACCTCAGGGCCCAGGTTCGGCCTCATCCGGAAGAGAAATCCTTTGAGCAATGGGTCACCAACCGCTTTGGCTCCCGGCTCCACAAGAGGTTTTTTCAGGCCTATACGGAAAAGGTGTGGGGCATACCCTGCCACAGGATACAGGCTGACTGGGCGGCACAGCGCATAAAAAAACTGTCGCTCTTGGCGGCCCTGTCCCATGCCCTTTTCACAACACAAAGGCCAAGGACCCTGATCAACGAATTCTGGTATCCCAGAAAAGGATCGGGCATGATGTGGCAGCGTTTTCAGGAGGTTATCCAGGCGGGTGGTGGCCAGGTCAGGCTCAATTCAAAAGCTGTTGCCCTGAAGCACGAGAACGGCCTTATCACACGTGTCATTTTTACGAACCGCGGGAAGCGGGTAGAAATACCTGTCGGGCATGTCATCTCCGGCGTTCCCTTGTCCGAACTTGTGGGGCTTCTCGAACCGGCCGTTCCGGATGGAGTCCTTGAGGCGGGCTCCAGGCTCACCTACAGGGCCTTTATTATTGTTGGGCTCATCGTAAACAAGCGTGATCTTTTTCCGGATCAGTGGATATATATTCACAGCCCTGATGTTCGAGTGGGCCGAATCCAGAACTTTAAGAACTGGAGTGACTCCATGGTTCCTGATCCTGAAAAGACAAGCATAGGCATGGAATATTTCTGTTCCGAAGGGGATGAAATCTGGACAATGTCCGATGCGGAACTGCTGGAACTTGCCTCCCGGGAGCTGACAAAAATGGCTCTTGCCGACAGCGGAGAAATACAGGACGGTGTTGTGCTTCGCCAGCCAAAGGCATATCCGATTTATGATCGGGGATATGCAGAGCGGCTTGATGTTATTCAAAAATATCTTCGGAAATTTAAAAACCTTCAGACCATAGGCCGCAGCGGCATGCACCGCTATAACAATATGGACCACTCCATGCTCACAGGAATGCTGGCAGCGGAAAATGTCCTCGGAAAAAACCATGATCTGTGGGAAGTATGCGAAGAGCATGGGTATCTGGAAGAAGACAATAAAGGAAGGGATGAAAGGCATGGTGCCGAGAAAATCATCACAAAGGCCTTTGCAAGAATCGACCAGCTGGCCTTTGCCGTTTCTACGGGTTCTGTTTCCGGGTTGCTGTTTTTCATGGCAACCCTATGGCTGGTCATAAAAGGCGGTGAAGTTGTCGGCCCGAATTTACGCCTCCTTTCACAGTATTTCATCGGCTACACAGTGACCGCAAAGGGGGCCTTCATTGCCGCCGGCTACGGTTTCCTATGGGGCTTTTTATTCGGCTGGCTTTTTGCCTATCTCAGGAACCTGTTTCTTGCCTTTTTCATCTATCGCGCGAAAAAGAAGGCCGAATTGCTGACACTTAAAGATTTCTTTGATCACTTATGACGGCTTCGCAAAAAGTCCATCTGCCGTTCGGCATGCTCACGGCCCTGAGTAAAACCGAAGGGCTGCGTTGCGTATCATCTTATAAATTTTTTGCTATTTGATCATTTGAAGATCAGCATATAATATTCAGGAGGGCTGAACATGCAAAAAAATGACAACGCACAAACAAAAGAAGAGGAAAAACTGTTCAGCGGCGTGCTCAGGTTCAATGCCAAGGCCCTGGGGTTTGTTCTCGGACTTTTGTGCGGTCTCGCCCTATTTATTGCCACAAACTGGCTTGTCGTTAAGGGAGGCAATCAGGTTGGGCCCCATTTGAGCCTCCTGAGTCAGTACTTCATAGGCTACAGGGTGTCTTTTTTAGGCAGCATTATCGGATTTTTTTACGGTTTTGCCATAGGCACACTGAGCGGGGCGTTTATGGGCTGGCTCTATAATAAAATCGTTGACTTGAGAAACTGACATAAACCGAGCAACTGACTTGATTCTTGATTGACAAAACATGCCGGTTTCCTCTATTATCTGTTAACAATTCCGATGAGCCTTCAAATTCAGTCAATATATTGTGTGAAATAACATCTTGAAATCTCACGTTAATGCCGGATTGAATGAGACAACCCTTTTAAATACCACCTTTCGGTTAACACATATAAGGAGGACCTGAGATGCGAATCCGCTTAAGTCTCTTAACGTGTCTGCTCTTTTTTATGTTTGGCGTAACCACTTACGCGGGCGAACTGACAATGGTTAAGGAAATATACACGGAAGAGATGACCGATGTTAACGGGACTCTTTTTTTTGAAGGAGGCCAGTATAGCACCTCTGACGGCAGTGAATTATGGAAAAGTAACGGCACGGCAAGTGGTACGGTCATGGTCAAAGATATCAACACCAGCGGCAACAGTTATCCCCAAGGCTTAACCAACATCAATGGAACGCTTTTTTTCCAGGCCAAAGATGGAACCAACGGCAGTGAGCTTTGGAAGAGTGACGGGACAGAGGGAGGTACGGTCATGGTCAAGGACATCTACACCGGAGCCGGCAACAGCAGTTATCCCTACAATCTGACCAACGTCAACGGAAAGCTTTTTTTCCGGGCCAATGATGGAACCAACGGCACTGAGCTCTGGAAGAGTGACGGGACAACAGGCGGAACCGTCATGGTCGAAGATATATACCCTGGAGCTAGCACCAACAGTAGTAACCCCTCCTACCTTACCAATGTCAATGGAACGCTTTTTTTCAATGCAACTGATGGTCCTAACGGCTATGAGCTCTGGAAATGTGAAGGCCCCTCTTACAATAATGCCGAAATGGTCAAAGATATCAACACCGGCGGCAGTGGTGACCCCTCATCTCTTACCGACGTCAATGGAACGCTTTTTTTCCGGGCCAACGATGGAACCAACGGCAGTGAGCTCTGGAAGAGTGATGGAACAACAGGCGGTACCGTGATGGTCGAAGATATAAACGGCAGCGGAGATAGTTCCCCAAACTACCTTACCAACGTCAACGGAACGCTTTTTTTCAGTGCCAACGATGGGACCAACGGCACTGAACTCTGGAAGTGTGAAGGCCCCTCTTACAATGATG
>CAZENC010000273.1:0-4543 GCA_964513115.1 uncultured Desulfobacteraceae bacterium
GGGGGCTTCGGCTTGACGAGATAAGCGGTATGCGGGGTGTGATGGTGGGTTTTTGTAAGAGAAGCTTGGTTAAAAATTGAATGTGAAGCATATTCAATTGGGTTGAGATTTCACTGGGGAGCCTCTAGAGACCCGGAGCAGGGTCGAAGGGAAACCCCGCCAAGCAAGTTGAGCGGGACAGGCGAGGCATGAGATTGCTTCTGAATTTTATCTGCCTGATTGAAAACAGATTGAGGGACTGAACAATGAGATACGACAGAGACAAGGTTGATGAAATGGTTCTTGCACTGCTGTACCTGACGACCCATGATAAGGGAACCAGGGCGTGGAAAGGCATGGATTGGGATGCAATGGACCGCCTGCATGACAAGGGTTTTATTGGAAACCCTAAAACTAATGCAAAGTCGGTAACTCTGACAGAAAAAGGGCAGAGATTATCCGAAGAGTTCTTCGAGAAGCATTTTGGGTTAACATCATGACCATGTTTTGAAAAGGGGCTCAATTTGGTCAAGTTGCAAGAGTCAAAGGCAGGCTTAGCACCTTAATTTTTATAATATAAATAGTAACTTAAAATAGTCAGTTTAACGAGAGGGGGACATCCTTAAATAATCAAATCTATCTGGGGACCGAGGTAACAAGTTAAAATCGTAGACTAATTAACTCAAAACCTACCTGAAATAAAGCTTGGAAGGGGATTTTTGGGGTCAAAAAGAGCATTTTGCGGAACTGGTTGTAAATCAGATCAAGCAATCACTTTGGCAATACTTTTTTTATCAGCACCCATTGCCAGCAGAGATTTGACAAGGAGGTCCATGGATATAGTCGGATCTCCCTTTTCCATTTTTGCCACCCTTGACTGGCTGGATTTCAGCATCTTGGCCAATTGTGCTTGTGTCAGATTGCTTTGTTTGCGCCGGTCTGCTAGAGCCTGGCTCAGTGCCAGTTTTAGCTCTATATATTCGGATTCTCCTTTGCTCAAACCAAGGAAGTCTTCCACAGAACCGACGTGATATCCTTTAGATTCTAAAGCCTTCTTTTTCTTCGTATCCATAATATCTTTACCTTTCCTTTAAGTCTGTTTCATAGCGCTTGATTCTTTGTTTGCAGACATCAATAATGGATTTTGGAGTTTTGTTTGTCTTCTTTTCAAAAACCTCCAGAATCAAAATCGCATCGGTGTACATTCGGTAGATTACTCGCCATGTTAAATTTTCATCGTTTATCCTCAGCTCGTGACATTGACCACCAATCGACGGCATAGGTCTCGATTGAGGAAGCGATAATACGACTCCTTCTCGGAGTTGCCTCAACAAATACCCAGCTTCAACCCGTGCATTTTGTGATAATGGGGGTGTCCTGATCGCACCATGCATCCACACCAGCGGTTTGTCTTGAGGACTCATATGATTAAAAATATGTCAGATCTGACATATTGTCAATCCATTTATTACCTGATTTCCTGTGAAATGGGGTCAGGTCCCGGTTAAATAGGCAATGCCCCAGAGAAATAGGCTATGCATTTCACGGGGTAAACATTTAACGGGATAAATCTGCTCTTGACTCTTGGAAATAAGGACACCGGTGAAAATTTGATTCACGGGGCAAGGATAAAAAAGAGGACACGCCCTTTCGTTTTACAGTTTCTTCTTGACATATTTATTGTCAAATATTATGACAAATGACGATAGACATGGCAAATAACATAAATAAAAATATCCCATATATTGAGCGGCAACTTAAGCTCACCCCTCTCTTAGAGAAAAAATCCCATTTTCTCTTCGGACCGCGTCAAACAGGAAAGACCTTTCTTATTCAAAACAGCCTGAAGGGGGCGAGGGTCTATGATCTTTTGGACACGTCTATATTTTTGGCCCTTAGTCGGAATCCGGAACGGATAGGACAGGAAATAACCCCCGGGGATCGTCTGGTTGTCATAGACGAAATCCAGCGTCTTCCGGAGCTTTTGAATGAAGTCCATCGCCTGATTGAAAATCGTGGCATTCATTTTCTCCTAACCGGTTCCAGTGCTCGCAAGCTTCGTCGGGGTGGAATCAATCTTTTGGGTGGCCGGGCACGAATGCGGTCCCTCCACCCCCTTACATCCAATGAGCTGGGTGATCGGTTCCATTTGGAACAGGCTTTGGAGAGAGGGTTGCTTCCATCGATCTACTTTTCCGATGACCATCTTGCGGATCTCGAGGCCTATACGGGTCTGTACCTGCAGCAAGAAATCGTGGCTGAAGGCGTCGTTCGTAACATTCCAGCCTTTAGCCGCTTTCTTAAAATCGCCGCCTTCTGTAACAGCAGGATCGTCAATTTTACGAATGTGTCCAGTGACGCCCAGGTGGCACGCACGACGGTGTATGAATATTTTGAAGTTCTTAAAGACACTTTAATTCTCCACGAGCTCCCGGCATGGCGAAAATCAAGAAAAAGGAAGCCCCTTGCATCCTCAAAATACTATTTTTTTGATGTGGGTGTTGTGTCGGCCCTCCAGGGAAGGGATTATCGACCCGGCACGCCCGAATATGGAGAGGCATTTGAGACGTACTTATTTCACGAGCTCATATCTTACCGTGATTATGTGAGTGGAGAGCCTTTGAGTTACTGGCGCTCGACCTCCGGTTTTGAGGTGGATTTTATTATTGGAGACCACACCGCGCTTGAAATAAAGGCCAAAGCAAACATCTCAAGTCGCGATATCAAATCGCTTCAGGCCCTCAGTGAGGAGCAGAGGCTTGAAAGATATTTCTGTGTAAGTTTTGTGCCTCGCAGACGGACGGTTGGTTCCGTAGTTATTGTCCCCTACAAGGAATTCTTAGACATGCTATGGGGTGGAGAAATTAAACCATAGATATGAAATGGGATCAGATCCCAGTTAAATAGGCAAACATTTAACCCCGATGGAAACAGGATTGGGGTCAGGTCTTTGAGGCGTGAGGCGTGGTCGGACCAAGACAACAATTTGAAAATACAGGTTAATCGGCTGAAAACCTGCCTGAAATAAGGCTTAGAAGGGTATTTTTGGTGCCAAAATGGGCATTTTAAGATTTTCGGGTGAATGCGAGATTGGCTTAAGGCACACAGAAGTGGCCGTTGGTTTCCAGAACGATTTGCCAGCTTATTTATAAAGGGTAAGCCCAGACAAGCAAGACTTAATATCCATCGCGATGCCCTTGGGCCTCGCCGTCTTTAGGTGAGCTGTGCATTCCCATCCAATATTTTTGCCGCCCCTTTCTCGGAAAGACCGAGGTCACTGACAAAAAGATCACCGACATGCTTTCGTTAGAATAAGCATAATCCGTGTCCAGCGTGATGTGCTCGCCCAGCGAAGGGAGGGGTTAAAGCGCTTAAAGCCCATCCCTTAACGGGAGCTTTGCAGTCTCGACCATTGTTCTCAAGTTCTCGACCGGGGTTTGAGGTGGAACGGCACATCCGGACATTAAGATGTATCCCTTCTTGCCTCCTTGCCGGAGACATTTAAGAGTCTCTCGCTTCACTTCTTCAACGGTCCCAAGGGGAAGGACATTCGTAGGATCTACATTCCCCCCGATGCCGCAGCGTCCGGCCACCTTCTGTTTTGCCTCGGCCAGATCCATGCACTGGTCGAGGCTCAAAATTCTTGCACCGGTCCCGCACATCATATCGAGGATAGGATTGGTGTCGCCGCATACATGGTAGATGACCGGGATAGTCAGCCCCTTTATGAAACGCTCAAGGGACGGAAAAACTACCTCACCGTATACCTTAGGTGAAACCATAGTGGATGATCCCACGGGATCTGCAAGGATAAGACCATCGATGCCCATTTCTTCCAAGGCTTGACCGAAATGAGACATGGTTTTCCCTATCGATTCCAATAACCTTTCAACGAGGGGCCTATTTTTCATGAGCGCGCGCATCATCTTTTCTATTCCCATGATCCGGGCGCAATTCGTAAAAGGCCCCTCCATACCACAAAGTACAGGCAAGTCTCTACCCGGCAAACCTACGAGTCTCTCCGCAACCCTCAATATAACAGGAAATCTGCCGTCTTTACGAACATCGAGAACAGGTAAAGCCTCCACATCTTCCACGCTCTTGATATCGATAGAAACGGCATCCAGGATTTCCGGAGACCGGTATACAACAGAACACCCATAGGCTTCAGGAACGTAAAGGGGGTCAGTGTAGGAGAAGAAGGCATCATGTCCCACCATTTCCTGGGCGTAGATCTGGGCTTTAAGGATGGCCTCTGGATCGCGAATCAGTCTTTTTAGAGGAATTCCTGAAAAATATGCGATCCAGCCGGCCATTATTGGAATGGCGGGCGCCTGCTCCACCTCCTCCATCGCCATTGCCTTGTGAAAGGAATCGAGGTCCGTGCTCATCGATGACCTTCCTCCGGCTCTAATTGTTGCCTCTTAAAATCCATCCTCTGATCCCTTCCGTAGGAATTTGCTATTTCTGTTTTTGGTGTTCCTTCAAATAGTCCATGGCGAATTTAACAACCTCATCGCCCGGCAATCCTTTGTCCCTCATACTTTTAACGTAATCATCAATA
>CAZENC010000274.1:0-4539 GCA_964513115.1 uncultured Desulfobacteraceae bacterium
ATACATGATGATGCACTCCGGGTTCTGGAAGAGGTAGGGGTCAAATGCGACTCGGCTGAGGTTAGACAAATTTTTGAAGAGACAGGCATGGCTGCATTTGATGACAGCACGGGACACATTCATGTCCTGAGACCATTAGTTGAGCAGGCCCTTAATACGGCACCGAAACGTGATGATTACTGGATCCCGGAGAATTCTTTTGGAGTGGGAGGAACAGCACCCTTTGTATACGACGATCAAAGCGGTGATTTGGTAGAGCCTACTTTTGAACATCTCGTCAGCATAGCAAGAATCGTCAATGACGCAGACGTGATCAGCTTCATGGCCAGGGGCGTTCTGATAAGAAAACAGGAAGTAAAGGTCATGGATACTATCATTGAGAACTGCCATAAACCGATATATGTGGCTGCTGTGACCGAAGCCGGTATTGACCGGGCAAAGGAAATTCATGAGAGCCGGGGCAATTTTACCATCCAATTCTCCATAATCAACAGCCCGTTAAATATCATAGAAAGCATGGTCGATCCGTTTCTCTCATGTGTACGCAAGGACATCCCCATATACGTCTCCAGCATGCCGATGGCAGGCCTTTCAGGACCTTACTCCATGTCCGGTCTTGTTACGTTGACCCATGCCGAAGGCCTGTTTGGAATCACGCTGGCCCAGTTGGTAAACCCGGGGATTATGGTCGTACATGCCGGTCTTCCCTCTATTGCCAATATTCAAAAAAATTATGCCGTTGATCTGGGGCTGATTTCACACAACATTGCCAACTTGATTCAAGAAAAAATCAATAAGATGCTAAATATTCCCTCTATCCAGACTGCCTGTACCACCTCCCAGGATGAACCAAACAAGAAGTCGGAAGAGGATGCAGTAAATGGCTATGCCTTGACGAAGAAGTATGGATTTCACCAGATGCGGCATGCCTTTGGTTTCCTGAAAGAACTGATATCTTTTTCCATAGCCAAGTTAGAGAGGCATATTGAGCTTTGCCGGGAAACGAGTCCTGAACAAGTACCGGATTATGAGATTGACCCATATGATCCGGAAGGCTTTGAGGTCATCATGCGCAACGGCAGCAAGCCCAATTATATGCGGGACGATCACACCCTCAAAAATACAGGAAAATACTTTTTAAATTAGGTTAGGGGAGGTGATGAAACGTCTCCAATCGCACAACCTATTGAAAAAGAAAGCTTAATATGGTATCCTGCATGAAGCTTGGACATAATGAATGCTGGAATAGCGCGTACCAATGGAAAGAGGCTATTTGGTGGGCAGGCATCATTTCAATGCTCCATTATTCCAATAGTCCATTTGCGGCCTCCGGCCCATAGGGCCTACGTCCCGGAGGGAGCGAAGCGGAGTTGAATTCATCATGAAAGTCATAATCTATCAGACCAGCCCAATCCTTTTGGATCTCAAAACTAACCTGGAAGAGGTTATTGCCAAAATCCGCCAGGGTCGGGAAAAGGGCGCTCAACTGATCGTCTTCCCCGAACTGGCCTTGACAGGGTATTTTGTCGGCCAAAGGTATCATGAAGTGGCCCTGAGGTTGGATTCCCAAGAAATAGAGCAGTTGGCATCGGCAACAGAGGGGACGGCGGCAGTAATAGGTTTTATAGAAGAATCCCCATCCATGAATTTTTACAACTCCGCCCTCGTGGCCGTGGATGGAAAAATCTCCTTCGCCTACCGTAAGCTCAATCTGCCCAATTACGGTGTATTTGAGGAACGGAAATACTTTGCCCCGGGAAAACAGATCCCGGTCTTAAAACTGCATGACTGCAATATTGCCGTACTTATCTGCAATGACCTGTGGCATCCTTCCCTCCCTTATCTCGGTGTTGTTCAGAAGGCGGATATTATTGTCACCATCTTCAACTCTTCACAGGGTTCCATGGGCACAGAATTTTCTAATATCGAGAGTTGGACTATTATCAACACGTTCTATTCCCGCATCTTTGGCATTTATAACATCTGCGCCAACCGCGTGGGTGAGGAAAGTTTTCAAGAAAGGCGTGCTGCTTCAGGCATAGAAGCGGATGAAACAAATTCTGAAGAGGATGCCCCTGTGCTGTGTGAGACGACAACCTACAGATTCTGGGGTGGCAGTGAGATAATAAATCCTTTTGGGCATCCGATTGCCAAAGCGGCTTTATACGAACAGGACGAAATTTTCGGGGAAATATCCAGAGACCTGCTCCGTCAGAAAAAAATTTTGCTGCCTTATGTAAGAAATGACGATCCTTACTTCACACACCGAGAGCTTCAGCGCATTTTGTATGACAAAAGTTGAGTAAATGTATCATAAAAGCACATAAGAACATACCTTCTTGAAGTGACTTCACGCATGAGGCTTTTTTGCTTTTTGTATCTATCCCAATCCATGAAACTAAAATGCAAGTCTATCCATAGGACAAAAGATTGATTTTTAAGGATTTTAACAACTTTTTTAGAAAGGAGGTCAACAGTTTTGGTAAAAGGAATTGTCGATAGTTATAGCGAACAAAAGGGTTTCGGCTTTATTATTCAGGACGATGGCAAAAAATTATCCTTTGAACGTTCTTCCATCAACATGCCCGGGTACAAGACCCTCGCACCGAAGGATCAAGTCACCTTTAATGTAAAAGAGACTATGCGAGGTCCCAAGGCCATGAACGTGACAAAACTTTAATCGTGAAACTGATATTTAGATATTGATGAAAGGGATTACCATGTCTGAATCCACAATCATAAGCATACCGAAAAAATTGCCTCTTTCTGAGCGAATCTCAAATGCTAAAAAGAAAATATCAAAATGGACCGATTCCCTTGATAAACCGTTTGATGATAAAACAGATGCCGTTCAACTGACAAAATTTGCAAGAAACGAGAAAGAATTCCTTTATCAATATATCATCGTTCGTGACAGGAAAATTTCCCGGAAAAGATGGTGAAAATACTATGCGACGACAGGTTATATAGGTGAAAAGATAGATAATCTGAGATGTATCTTGGACAGCATAGAAGAGAAGCAATAGTTGTACTCAATACAAAACCGTGGCAAAGAAAGAGCCACAGTGATCAAGTCTCCCATTTATTTCCTCCTTGACCTAGCGCATCGTCCCAAAAATAATTTCGACCATTCTGGATAATAGTCTAAAAAAGTCTTGACTATTTTGGATATATATGCAAAATAGTCGACATGGAAAGATTAGTGGGCAAATACTTGTTTGACGCTGAAATGACCGCCAAAAAAATGATTTTTCTTACCGGCCCGCGTCAAGTCGGAAAAACCACATTCGCAAGAATGTGGCTTGAATCTGTCAAATCAAAGGATACCTACTTCAACTGGGATGATCCTTCGGTCATGATGGAATATAAACAAAACCCATTATATTTTCGTAATATTATAGACGAAAAAATAGAGAGCAAGCCCGTTCCCCTTGTATTCGATGAGATACACAAACATACGGCCTGGAGAAATATATTGAAGGGACTTTATGATACGAACAGGGAAAAGATGAGGCTTCTTGTTACGGGATCTGCCCGTCTTGGGTTTGTGCGAAAATCAGGTGATTCTCTGGTTGGACGTTATTTTTCCTACCAGATGTTTCCTTTGGGACTTCCCGAAGCTGTGGGAGATTTTTCTCATGTCCTTCAGGATGACCGGCCTTTTACCAATGGCGAAGTCCTGACCGGTCTTGCAAGAGAAGCCGATACAAAGGCAGCAACTGAGGGGATTGAACAAATCCTGAAATTCGGTGGTTTCCCTGAACCATTTTTAAAGGGTTCTGATAAATTTCACAGAAGATGGCGAAATGATTATAAGGCAGTTCTTACAAAGGAAGAAGTGCGGGACTTCTCAAGGATCCAGGATATAAAAGGTCTTGAGACAATGGTTGAAATCCTGCCGACAAAGGTGGGTTCCAACCTGAGCATACCTTCACTGGTTGATGTCCTGAACGTATCTCATAAAACAATTACAAATTGGATTGAAATATTAAAAGGTGTGTATCTTGTGTTTACAATTCCGCCCTGGCACAGAAACATTAAGAGGTCAATCATCAAAGAAAAAAAGCTGTATTTCTTCGAGTGGTCGTTTATTTCAGATACCGGATTACGATTTGAGAACTTTCTTGCTGTGAGTCTTCTTAAGATGGCAGTCAGGTTTACAGAGCTCGGTTTGGGAAATTTTGAACTTTATTATATCAGGGATAAGGAAAAACGCGAGGTTGATTTTGCCCTTGTGAAAGACAACAGACCGGTTGCCCTTTTTGAGGCGAAAGAAGGAGATTCAAGCATAAGCAAACCCGGAAAGTTTTACAGCAATAAGTTGAACATACCCCTGTTCCAGATAGTTTATAAGGCCAAAAAAGTCGAGGCCTTTCCTGAAAATTGTTTTGTTATTCCCGCCTCAAACTTCCTGATGCTGACAGGGTAATGCCCTGAAAAACAAAATAAGCCACACCTCTCCTCCCAAATACACATTTGTTTAAAACTTTATTTACTGTCACGATGAATTCATAAGATATCCGGATTATATGGAAGAGC
>CAZENC010000275.1:0-4532 GCA_964513115.1 uncultured Desulfobacteraceae bacterium
TTCGGTATGCTAAAATAGATAATTTTCAGTCGTTTGTCAAATCAAAAATGAAAGGCAAAGGGGCACGCTCTTTATATTTGCAGTTTCAAACAAGCATAAAAGTGGGGCAGGTCTTGCATTATTACATTTCAGATTTGCCAATATCTCCAGGCACCCTCGTTCATGTGGGTGAAAAGAAGATCGAGAAGACACGAATACGTGTCATTGACTACGATGAGGCCGGCATTGAAGAGAGTAATTCTTGTCTTGACAGTCATTATTCTGATTCTCTGATAATATATCCCCCACCGCGGATGTTTCGGATAATTTCACCATGGCCGGAACCACCGATTTTATGGCGCAGGTTTTTGATATGAACATCCATGAAATTAGACATGCTGAAAGGGTCGAAATCATCTCTCCATACGTGTTCGGCCAGGCTAAAGTGTGACAGTGACACGGCTCTGTTTTTATTGTAAAGGAGAAACTCAAGAATGGAAAACTCTCATAAACGCGAGCCTCCAAAGATTGTTCTCCCGCCCTATTCCCGGTAAAGGTGCTATTTTCCCGCCGTGACATATGGGTTATGAATTTGCCCATTTACGCTGACCGGGTAATGAGCCAGACCCCCAGACATATCACAATAATACCTGTCCAGCGTGTGATGCCAATGGATTCATCAAGAAAGAGCCAGCCGGCAAAAGCAATGACGATGTAGCCGATGGAAAGGAGCGGATACGCATAGCTGACATCAACCCGTGAAAGCACCAGCAGCCAGACCACTACGCTGAAAATGTAACATGTCAGCCCGGCCAGGATATAAGGACTGGCAGCGACGGCGAGGAGAACTCGTCCGCAGTTTTCCAACCGGAAGTCAAAATAACCGATGTTCCGCATCCCCTGCTTGAGAGTCAATTGGGCCGCAGCGTTG
The DNA here is from genome assembly GCA_964513115.1 of uncultured Desulfobacteraceae bacterium. Classification (GTDB taxonomy): domain Bacteria; phylum Desulfobacterota; class DSM-4660; order Desulfatiglandales; family Desulfatiglandaceae; genus JAFDHL01. The sequence continues at coordinate 911 of CAZENC010000275.1, forward strand.
AGCATCACACCAAAAACAATAAGTGGGAGGTATCTGTTCATTGATTTGCTTTTTTATCACAAATATTCGCTATTATCATGATATTAATGCATTGAAATGCCAATTAACAAATTTAACAATCCGCCATCTTTCAATACCGCCAAAACACATAACCTTTAAGGCCGCTATCATCCTGAGAAACTGGTTCTGGAAGTTGATCCCGCCACCGGTGAATATTTTTAACACGGGCTGCCAGCACCGTCTTGCCCCGGTTTCGATTTATCAGATCGACAGCTGTTCTTATGTCAAGCAGTCTACCATCTGCATCTTTATAGCTCAACCCATAATCAAGTTCGCCGGTGAACTCAAGCACGTAAACATCACTGCGCTGTAAATACCAGCAGACAGCCCTGATCGTATTTTCGTCTGAAATGATAAGGTCATCATCACAGATGTCTTGCTTATGTTGTTCCAGCAAGGGACCCGGCGCTTTCTCCTCAATGATCGGGTCGGGGATGATAAAGTGGGCAACAAAATATAAGAGGAGCGGCGCCAGGCCAAACAGAAGGACTTTCTCTTTCCCTCTCTGACTTCTGAAAGCCCAGAAGCATAATAGAATAAAAAAGAGAAGCCCGTTCACGGCCATCACCGTTTTCCAAGGCTGGCTATACGGGCGAACCCCATAATAACCAAAAAACTGAAAATACAAGAAGGCAAGTAGGATCAGGCCGAAAACCATCGCGCTTCCAACAGTTCCCCACTGAAAAAATTTATTCCGCCCCTCTTTCTTGAGGACATGTAGAAGCCCAAAGGCCATGAGAACGGCAAAAGGCGGAAAACAGGGAAGAATATAGGTCAGTAATTTTCCATTCGAAAACGAGAAAAACAAAAAGGGCAGGAACAGCCAGCAGATGGACAATCTCATTAACCGGCCTTGCGACCCCTGTTCATTTAATCGTTCTCTTATTCCCGGCACTGCCGCAGGGACCATGAATATCCAGGGCACGAACATGCCTGGTGCGGCCATGAAAAAAAACCAGAATGACTCTTTGTGTTGGGCGTTGTCGGCCATAAAGCGGCGTATATGTTCGTTCCAGAAGAAAACCCGCCAAAAATCAGGCTCCCTTAAGTGGATTAATATCCCCCACGGCAATGCCACCAGTACAGCGGTAAGAATCGGCAGCCAGCTCATGCGAAGCAAGTCAATGTAGCGGCGCTGCCAGACCAGATAGGGAGCCAGTGCCAAAACCGGAACGGCAAAGGCAAGAAAACCCTTGGTCAGGAAGGCCAGGCCGCACGACACACCGGCAAGCATCAGAAGGCGCTTTTCCCTCGCAGACCCCGGCGGCGCTTCAGAGGCGAAATAGAAAGTGATTATGGTTGCAGTCAGGAAAAATGAGAACAGGCTGTCAATCACAGCGGTGTTGCCCACCCCAAACACCTCAAAACAAGATAGAAAGATGAGCGCGGCCAAAATGTCTGGAAAATCATCTTCTTTGGTCTTATTACGGCACACCCGGCTGACCAGCGCGTATATCAACAAGGCCGACAACCCGATAGCCATAGCAGACGGCAGACGCACGGCAAAATTGTTTTTCCCGAAAAGCAGAATGGAACCGGCATGCACCCAATAGCCCAGTACCGGTTTTTCAAAGTAACGCAAACCGTTTAGATGGGGAACGACCCAATCTCCTCCGGCAATCATCTCACGGGGAATCTCACCGTAGCGCGGTTCGTCCGGAGCAACAAGGTCCCGGGCCCCAAGGGCCAGGATGTAGGAAAATAAAAAGAAGGATAGAAGCAGGAGTGCATATAATCTTTTGACGTCCATCGGTTGCTGTGTAATTAATTTATTCATCATCTCAAGAAGTCCTCATGGACTTGGACGGGTTGGATATTTCCCCCTGGCAGGCAAGCCATCCATCCCTTCCGGCCACAGCCGCTTTATGGATACCTGATGCCACTATTTTTCCGGTTCGGGATAGAATGTCACCGAGGGGTTCGAAGACGATATCCCGTTGCCTGGCTTTTTCTAAAAAATCCTGAAACAGGGCAAGGCAACTGATCCCTTCTGCTTCGGCATGAATGGTCAACACATTGAGACGATCGGGCCGGATCATTTTGAGAAGGTATTCATTGTACGTTTCCGGTGTGCATTTGAGCCCGATGAGTTCATCATAGGTCGGCAGGGTGGTGGGCACCTGGACATGGCTGAGACGCCGACCGTCAACCACCGGCCGGAAGAGCGAATGGCCGCGGCAATCGGATTCGAACCGGAAAGGAAACTGTTCGAGCGCATAAAGCGCTTCAGGCGTAATTCGCCACGCGGGCGCCGCAAAACAATCCGGAGTTCTCCCCAGAATATCTGCCATCAAATCGTAACTTCTTTGAATTTCCTCGGTTATGGCATGTTGATCCAGCCGCGCAAGCCGTGTCTGCCAATAGTGATGGTCCCAGGCATGGAGCCCGACTTCATGGCCTGCTACCGCAGTATCTCGTATCTGATTTGGGCACCGCTTTCCAATCTCCGGACCAGGACATAACGTTCCCCGAATAAGGATATCCCAGCCGTAAAGGCGCCCTGCCCCTGTCCTCAACATCTTGACTAGAAATGCGGGTCGTATCAGGCGCCATAGATGACGGCCCATATTGTCCGGCCCCACCGAAAAGAAGAAGCTAGCGCGGATATGGCAGCGAGCCAAAAGATCGATCAGGTTCGGAACCCCGATGCGGGTCCCCCGCAGGGTGTCGACATCGACACGCAGGCCGACATGGATCATATTTCCTCCTTTGACCTTTCAACCACATCTTTGAGAAAATAATCCAGTGTCTCGCTGACAGACTGTTCAAAGGGCACCTTTGGCTCCCATCCCAGGATCCTTCGTGCCTGACGGATGGATGGCCGCCGGTGCTGCACGTCCTGGTATCCGGCACCATAAAATGCCCGCGCCTCGATGTTCTTAATGCCGCCATCAGGCGGAAAATGAGAGCGGAGCGGGTGGGTGGCAAATTTTCCCCGCAGAATATCAGCAAGCGCCTGCATGCTGTACTCGTTGTCCGGGTTCCCGATATTGAAGATCCGGCCGTTGCAGCAACCATCCTTGTTCTCGATAATCCTAAAAAGGCAGTCGATACCATCCGTGACATCGGTAAAACACCGCTTCTGGCTGCCTCCGTCAACCAGTCGAATTGGGCTCCCTTCAACCAGGTTGAGGATAAACTGGGTGATCACCCGGGAACTGCCGATCCTGGCGGATTCCAGAGAATCGAGTCTCGGCCCGACCCAGTTAAAGGGGCGAAACAGGGTGAACGGCAGTCCTTCATTGGCGCCGTAGGCCCAGATCACCCGATCGAGCATCTGCTTGCTGCAGGAGTAAATCCATCGTTGTTTATGAATGGGACCCAGGACAAAGTTGGAACACTGCTCGTCAAACTCGGGATCCCGGCACATGCCATAGACCTCCGAGGTGGAGGGAAAAATGAGCCGTTTCCCGTACTTGACGCAGTATCGGACGATGCGCAGGTTTTCCTCAAAATCGAGTTCGAACACCCGTATGGGGTCCCGTACATACTCAATGGGCGTTGCAATGGCCACCAGCGGCAGGATAATGTCGCATTTGCGGACATGATACTCGATCCACTC
>CAZENC010000276.1:0-4520 GCA_964513115.1 uncultured Desulfobacteraceae bacterium
GGCACTGGGTGTGCCTATGATCGCACTTACTCAGAAGGAAGGGATCACCGAACTAGGAGATATGATCTTCCGCAATTTTCTTACACCTCAACGAGAGGTCCGGATTCTTGTGACAACGGCGATTGAAGAGATGGGAAAGAAGCGATTCGCTATACTGTACCCTGACAATCCCTATGGGCGGTTTTTTATGAACCTGTTTTGGGATACCCTGGACGAGATGGGTGGGATAGTGACCGCAGTGGAATCCTATAACCCTGATGACACCGATTTCCCTGATGAGATCAAAAAAATGACCGGGCTTTATTACCCGAGACCCGCATCTTTGGTGGAAAGACTTGAGGCAATGAGGACCCACGAGGAGGAAGAAAGCACCATATTCCCGGATGAACCCACCCCTATTATAGATTTTGACGCAATTTTCGTGCCTGATATTGCCCAGAGAGTTGCTATGATTGCACCCCAGTTAGTCTACCACGATGTCACGGATGTTCTGTTGATGGGGACGAGTCTCTGGCAATCTCCCCATCTGGTGGAGACAGCTAGTGATTATATCCAGGGGGCCATATTTCCTTCAGATTTTTTTGAAAAATCCGGGGAGCACGGTGTTGAAAGCTTTGTGGAGAAATATAAGGAAAATTTTGAATCTTCCCCCGGGAGCCTGGCAGCCATAGGCTATGATACAGTCAGGCTAATAGAATACGTATTGAAAAACGAGGGCACTCGCACGAGGATGGGGCTTAAAAGGGCCCTATATCGTTGTCCCGATTTTGCGGGCGTTACCGGAATGATCTATTTCGATTACCGGGGCGAGTTGGCAAAGGAGCCGATTTTGCTAACTGTATCTGGCAATAAAACGACCCTGTTTCGTTGATGCAAGACATTGTCTTGTGCCAAAAGTTCCTTGAATCAATTTGTCTGCCTCGAAACCCCTGCCGTGATTTTCTTGAGCAGCATCTGCTGATCATGTCCTCTCGCAATATACGGAACTGCAGCACGAAATTCCCCACATCGTGAAATGCTTCTATCCTTTTCGCTCGCTAACCCCGCAGCAAGCTACTGGGAATGCGCTCGCTTTGCATTTTCAAACTTGAAGTTGGACCGGGAGGGTGAAAGTCCATTGACAAAAGTCTTATAAACAGGAAATAATATATGAATTAATTTTTAGATGAGGTGCAGTTGTGTCCGATCTTCCTGTTATAGGAATTACCATGGGTGACCCGGCGGGCATAGGGCCGGAGATAATTGTCAAGGCTTTGGGTGACAGAGACATTTGCAAGTTTTGCCGGCCTGTTGTTTTTGGTGATTTTGAGATCCTTTCCTCAACCGTTCCAAAGGTGTCTCAAGATATATCGTTACATACCATTACAAGCCCATCCGAAGCCGAGGCAGTGACGGGGAGAATAGATCTTTTGGCTATTTCCGATTTGAAAGCCCAGACAGAGTTGCCTGGTAAGCCCACAATTGAGGGCGGAAATGCAATGGTGGAATACATCGTTAGAGCCGCAGATATGTGTATGAAGGGGTTGCTTGGCGCCATGGTTACATGCCCCATAAGTAAGGTTCTGATGCACCGGGCCGGATATTCATATGATGGACATACCCAACTGATCGCACATCTCACTGATACCGATGGGTATGTTATGATGCTTGCAGGCGAAAAGTTGCGTGTGACCCTTGTTACTATACATTGCGCGCTGAAAGATGTGCCGGCTATGCTGAATACGGAGATGGTCTACAAAACGATTCTAATAACCGCCGAATCCCTCAGGAGTGACTTCGGCATTGAAAATCCGTATCTGGCTGTGGCAGCCCTTAACCCCCACGCCGGAGAGTCAGGTCTGTTTGGATCGGAGGAAGAGGAGATTATCAGTCCCGCAATTAGCAGGGCCAGAGAAAATGGCATTAACGTGGTTGGGCCGTTTTCCGCAGACACCCTATTTTATAAGGCGGCATCAGGTCAATTTGATGCTGTGGTTGCCATGTATCATGACCAGGGACTGATTCCGTTAAAGCTTCTTCATTTTTCTGATGCGGTCAATGTTACACTGGGCCTTCCCATCATCAGGACATCTGTGGATCACGGGACTGCGTATGATATTGCAGGTATGTGGAAGGCCGATGCCTCAAGCCTTAAAGCGGCTATAAGGATGGCTGCCAGAATGGTTAAAAACAGGTCGAAGAGCACGGACAGGAGATCGTAACAAGCCCGGATACGCCAAGATTCACAATTTATGTAAGATATGATGTTCCATTTAACTATCACCAACTTGAAAATTTAGATATTTTTTTTGGGGGAGGCACCTTTGCGTATCGTATACTTCGGGTCAGGTGAATTTGCCGTACCTTGCTTGCGCTGGTTGGTCAACAGTAGGCATGAAGTGGTGAGAGTAGTAACGGAACCGGATCGTGCTGCTGGTCAGGAGAAGACAGCGCTCCCTCCGCCTGTAGCGGCCCAAGCAGCCGAGGAAGGCTTATGTGTGCTTTTCTGTGAAGATGTGAACGCGCCTGATTTTGTGGAACAAATAAAGTCCCTTAAGGCTGATCTTGGTATTGTGGCTGCATTTGGGCAGGAGCTGTCATCATCATTGCGCTCGGCCTTTTTTGGGGGCTGTGTGAACATTCACGGGTCACTGTTGCCCAAATACCGCGGGCCAGACGCCATTGCCTGGGCAATTCTGAACGGAGAGGCCAAAACAGGGGTGACAGTCTTTTGGATCGTGGATCAGTTGTATGCTGGACCGATAATAGTCCAGCGCGAGACGTTAATCGGGCCGATCGAAACATGCGAAGAGCTGGATTACCGCTTGGCCCGTATTGCATGTGATGCGATCGACGCGGCGCTAAAAGCTTTGGACGATAATTTGCAGTTTGCCGGTGAGCCGCAGGAAGATTCGCAAGCGATTGAGGCACCAAAGCTGAAAGAGTCGAGCGGCTACCTGCATTTTGATGAGCCGGCGGAGTCAATCGCATTGCGCTGTAGAGCGATGTGGCCCTGGCCGGGAGGGCGATGTCTGTATTGTAGCGCAAGCGGCCAGAGTGAAAAGGTAGTCATCATCACCGCAACACCTATACTGACTAAAGAGAATATCGCGCCAGGCACGGTAACTCCGGAGTACACCGTAGCCACTGCGAAAGGGGCTTTGCAGATCCACGAGCTCGAAGTATCCGATAAGCGGTTACTGAGTTGGGAGACTTTTATTAAAAAGCGCCATGTCAAGCCGGGAGATCGTTTCCAGGCCATCCACTGAATAGATGTGGAGTACTTCCAATAAGATATACTACAAAAAAAAAGGGGGGCGAGGCTAATTAATCAGCTCCGTCCACGTATTACTGGAACAAAAGTTTGGAAATGTTTTTGGAAGACCAATGTTCTTGAAGTTCATCAAGAATGGGAGGGGACAGCGAACAGGAGATGTTGCCTTCGGGAAGTGGGACGGTAAGCTGTCGGCTGCAAGAGCCTGGTAGGCAAATCAATATATTTTGAATATTGCAGGAAGAATTTTAAGTTCATGAAGTTCTTTAATGATTTCAAGGATTCCCACGGACCATATAAACCAAACAGCATTGAACATGTGCCTCTTAAATACTAATGGTTTCACGATATATTCTTCTGGTTCCTTCAGAAGGGATATTTTTGGGAAAAACTTTGGTACTTCTTTCAGGTAAACTTCAAATTCACTTTTGTGCAGTCTTATCAGTTCTGCCTCCTCAGCCTTAATGACAAGTGGATAGTACCCGACAAAGGCAACTAAAATAACAAGTGGAATTAGAAGGGTCTCAGAAGCGAGCCCAACGCCAAGGGCACCCAGAAGGCTGAAGAAATAAAGTGGGTTCCTACACATGGAATATGGCCCTTGTGTGACTAAACGGCCTGTCTTATAGCCTGCAATATAGACAGAGCACCATAATCTGCCCAAAGAAGCAATGCCCACCAGAACGGTACCAAAAAAAAATAAAACCGTGGATACAAATGGTGCCTTATCTTCCCACAGGCTGCCGGAAACACAAATTAACACAACCAATAAACCAGCAAATATTTGAGAAATACGAATCCGCAATTTTTCAATCATCTGATATAATCCTTTGTGTCTAACGATGAAGTCACCTGACGGTGTGAAGCGCAGCGGAACAACGGTCAGGTGAACTGACAGGTGCCGGGCACGGCACGTATTCTTAAGGGTGAGCCGCATCTTATCATTTCAATGATAAAGGGGCAAGTCCCAAACCCAGCCTGATGGAGGCGAAGGCGTTCTCATCCACCTACCGCACCAAGGTGTTTGCGGACGGCACGGTACGGAAGATCCCTTAACCTCAATATATTGTGATTGGATAAATCTTAAAGCCTGACTATTATACTCACCTGCAGTTCCAGATATAAAATATAACCAAACATTTTAAATCGCTATGAATTTGAATATACGGCAAACTGTCTCAGATTTCAAAAGGCATGATTTTTAAGGCATACCACTCTCTTATAACAAGATTGGGTGCGGCTGTGATCTATAGGAGGTATCTCAACC
>CAZENC010000277.1:0-4507 GCA_964513115.1 uncultured Desulfobacteraceae bacterium
ATGAGGTGCGGGCTCATATCTTGGACAAGATGAAGGTTCTGGTGCCCGAGCTCGAAGAAAAGGGATTTCTGGATGCCTGAGAAGGGCCGACAAAACGTAAATCGACGGTCGTAGAGCACGAACGAAAGCAGAACATTTATGGGTGTGAAGGTCGTCTGCCAGAATAGAAAGGCACGCCATGACTATTTCATTGACGAAGTCTTGGAAGCAGGGATTGTGCTTCTGGGACCGGAGGTGAAATCCCTCAGAGAGGGACGGGGAAATTTGGTTGACAGCTATGCCAGGGTAAAGAGGGGCGAGGTTTTTCTCTATAATATGCATATTACGCCGTATCCCTATGCCCATTATTTTCAGTTGGATCCTGTAAGGCCCAGAAAGCTGCTTTTGAATAAGAGAGAAATCAAGCGGTTGATTGGAAAAACAGAGGAGAAGGGCTACACACTAATTCCCATAAAGGTCTATTTTTCGAGTGGCCGAGTCAAGGTTGAGCTTGCCCTTGCCAAAGGAAAACGCAAATATGACAAAAGGCGGTCATTAAAAGAGAAGGAATTAAAAAGGGATATAGAGGAAGCCAGGAAGCAGCATAGATATTGACAATACTCCTAAAAGTGGTTATTTTTTAACTATACGTACATTGGGGGCGAACTGGTTTCGACGGGGATAATTGAAGCTCAGGGGGCATACCGAGGTTCCATCTGCTCGTAAAACAGGTGGGATTCAACTAAACGCAGACGATTATGCGTATGCTCTAGCCGCATAAATGGCTAGCGTCCTCTCGGTCTAAGCCTGCGGGACCGGAAAGGGCGTCGACGAGCAGGCTAGCTGATCCGATTAACCTGTAGATCGGTGAGGCGAAAATGAATACAGGTTAACCTCTTGGTAGTTTTGCCCGATCGCGGACCTGGGGGTGAAACTAAGAAATCGGGCTAAGTATGTAGATCCTTGAGTGGAATATTTTCGGACGGGGGTTCGACTCCCCCCGCCTCCACCAGACTTCGCCAAGGCTACGTCTGGCAAGCCATCGTTTAAAAGTAAAAAGATATAACAGATTAAATTTAAGTTAATGAAAGCGCGAAGTCTGTCCGCCGAAGTCTTGACGAAGGCGGGCTATTAATCATTTATTCTGTTTCTCCCAAAGTCGTGAGTAAAATCCTTGAAATACGCATATCTCATCCAGAGTATTCCCTATCCGAATAAGCGATATGTGGGAATCACCTCTGATGTTGATAAACGTATTACCGCACATAATGAGGGTCAATCTCCCCATACCTCAAAGTTCAAACCCTGGAAACTTGCAATCTATATTGCTTTCTCAAATACAGAGAAAGCCATAGAATTTGAAAAGTATCTTAAGATAGGATCGGGAAGAGCCTTTGCCAACCGCCACTTCTGGTCTTGATTGCTTTATCAAGGTAATATCTGCAATTGGTTCATAGTGGATACCAAGTCTTGTAACTAAATGCATTTTAGCAATGCTCAAGCAGAATCCCCCGCGGTTTGCCAGGGGGAGTTTTATTGAATTAAATTCATCTTAAGAGCCCTATTTCATGAAATAATTTTCTTATCTCTGAGTATTTCTATCATCTTTTCGGCTGGTTCTATCGGATTTAAGCGATCAGGGCATATGGGTAGGAATGGATTTTCAGAGGATTTTCCTGAAATATTCAATAGTTCTTTTTAGACCTGTTTCTATGTCCAGTTTCGGTTCCCAATCAAGCTTTTCTCTTGCCAGAGTGATGTCCGGTTGGCGTTGTAAGGGATCATCCTGAGGAAGAGGTTCAAAGATGATCTTGGACTTGCTGGCGGTCAGGCCGATGATCAATTTTGCAATTTCCAAGATGCTTAATTCGTCAGGATTTCCCAGGTTTATGGGGCCAATAAAGTTATCCGGGCCATTCATCATCCGGACCAGGCCTTCTATCGTGTCATCCACATAACAGAATGAACGGGTCTGTGTCCCGTCGCCGAAGACGGTTATGTCCTGGTTTGCCAATGCCTGGACAATGAAGTTGCTGATAACCCGGCCATCTCTTGGATGCATTCTCGGTCCGTAGGTGTTAAAGATCCGAACTACTCTGATATTTACATTGTTTTGTCGATGGTAATCAAAAAACAGGGTTTCAGCACAACGCTTGCCTTCATCGTAGCAGGACCTGGGTCCGATTGTGTTGACATTTCCCCAGTAATCCTCTTTTTGAGGGTGAACAACAGGATTCCCATAGATTTCACTGGTTGACGCCTGCAGAATTTTTGCCCTGACCCTTTTGGCAAGGCCGAGCATGTTGATAGCCCCCATTACGCTGGTCTTGGTAGTCTTGACCGGGTTGTACTGATAATGGATTGGTGAAGCGGGACAGGCCAGATTGTATATTTCATCTGCTTCAAGAAAGATAGGTTGTACGAGGTCATGGCGTATCAGTTCAAAATTAGGTTTTTCGAGCAGATGAACAATATTTTTCTTGCTTCCTGTGAAAAAGTTGTCCAGGCACAGAACGTCATGCCCCTGTGCTACCAGACGATCACACAGATGGGAACCCAGGAAACCTGCCCCGCCCGTTATGAGTATACGTTTTTGGTTGTGGAGCATCTTTTTGTCCTTTAGACAGGATTAGCAGGATCATCACGATAGCCTGTTCGTGAAGTATTGTAAATCCAGTTTTATAACCTTTCCAGTTTCTCAAAAATGGGTCTGCGGAGGTTTTCCAATTGGAAAAACATTGAAGCCGATTTCAAAGAGTTTATCGTGGTCGAGAATGTTTCTTCCATCAAAGATAAAGGCTAATTTTGTCATTGATTTGAATATTTTTCTATAATCGAGTTGCCTGTATATTTCCCATTCCGTCATAACAGCAATGGCATCACAGCCGTACGAAGCCTCATAAGGATCTTCAATGTACGAGATATTACCGTTCAATCCTTCAAGGTCTTCTCTTGCATTGTCTAGAGCCTTTGGATCAGAAATAACCAACTCGGCCCTCTCTTCTATCAGTCGCCTGGAAATGAATATGGCGGGGCTTTCTCTTGTGTCCCCTGTATCTGCTTTGAATGCAAAGCCGAAAAGGCAGATTTTTTTGCCTGCCAAGGTGTTGAACATGGCTGTAAGCATGTTCAACACGAAGCGTTCTTTCTGATAGTCATTGATTTTAACCACACCCTCCCAATAATTGGCCACCTCTTCAAGACCGTAGTACCGGCAGAGATAGACCAGGTTCAGGATATCCTTTTTAAAGCAGGATCCGCCGAAACCGACACTGGCATTAAGAAATTTGTCCCCGATACGGCTGTCCATGGCAACAGCTCTGGATACCTCTGTGATGTTAGCTTCGGTCTTTTCACAAAGTGCTGAGATGGAGTTTATTGACGATATCCTTTGTGCCAAAAATGCATTGGCCACAAGTTTTGAAAGCTCGCTGCTCCAGATATTAGATGTTATGATGCGTTTTCTTGGTACCCAGTTGGCGTAAATCTCGACCAGGTCATTTCTGGCCCTTAGTCCGCTTGGTGTTTCTCTTGACCCTATAAGAACTCGATCAGGATTTTCCAGGTTCTCTATGGCTGTACCTTCGGCCAGGAACTCCGGGTTGGAGAGGATATCAAAGTGGATGGCATTGGCATTCGAGGTAAGAATCCTTTCCATGGCCAAGGCGGTCTTGACGGGGAGGGTGCTCTTTTCCACGATTATGCAGTTTGATTCTGCATGACTTTGTATTTGTCTGGCGGTTTTTTCCCAGTACTGCAGATCGGCGGCCATTCCTGCGCCTGCCCCGAATGTTTTGGTTGGAGTATTGACACTGACGAAGATGATGTCGGCCTCTTTTATCCCCTTCTCGATGTCCATGCTGAAAAAGAGGTTCCTGTCCCTTGTCTTTTTAACGATTTCGTCAAGGCCCGGTTCATATATGGGGAGGACATCTGAGTTCCACTGGGCAATGCGGGAGGGGTTTATATCAACGAGCGTGACTTTGTATTGTGGGCATTTATAGGCAATCATGGCCATGGTAGGTCCGCCCACATAACCTGCTCCTATACAGAGGATATTTTTTTTAAACGGCATTTCTATGGTTTTTCTCAATCAAGCCTAAAGTGAAAAATATATGTCGCATGGCGCAAAGAGCATTTCGAAAGGCGAAGGAAGGATAATTATACCCTAGGTGCCAATTATGCCGACGATATTTAAGGTCTGTAGGTTTAATAACATCCTGAAATAATTATAACAAGTGTTGTTTGTGAAAGTCAAATAAAACCTTTGCGTTCTCAACCGCATGGGACAATACAGGTGGCCGGTTATCAGAAGAGGATGTGACAATGAAGGTCTATCACAATGATCAAGCTTCCTTCAGATAGTCTTCTCTTGGAGGCGAAAAGACCTCTAGAACCTCGGAGACTGAGCCTAAGCACCTTCCGCTGTGAACCACATTAGAGCGAACGTGATATGCATGTCCCTGATCCACTACCCTCTTGTCTTTATCGATAATCAGTTCAATGGACCCTTTGAGCACAGTACCCA